>DATCZH010000206.1:0-11982 GCA_036526015.1 Sulfuricaulis sp. | reverse complement strand
AAATAAATCCTCGCGTGTCGTGATCCAGGGCCTGACCGGCCAACACGGCAGTTTCCACGCCGAGGAATCGATCAAGATCGGCACCCAGGTCGTCGCCGGCGTAACCCCGGGCAAGGGCGGCAGCTCGCACCTCGGCATCCCCCTGTTCGAAACTGTGCACGAGGCCTGCGCGAAAACCGGGGCCGACGTCGCCGGCATATTCGTGCCACCACCGTTCGCCGCCGACGCTATCATGGAGGCCATCGACATCGGCATCCGCATCATCGTGGTCGTTGCCGATGGCATCCCGGTGCAGGACATGGTGCGTGTCAAGCGCTATTCCGCCGGGCGTGACGTGGTGATCGTCGGCCCCAACACGCCGGGCCTGATCACGCCCAATGAATGCAAGGTCGGCATCATGCCGGCGCATATCTATAAACCAGGGAAGATCGGCGTGGTGTCGCGCTCCGGCACACTCAATTACGAAGCCGTTGAGCAAATGGCCGAATACAAACTCGGGCAGTCAACCTGTGTCGGTATCGGCGGCGATACCGTCACCGGCACAGATTTTCTGACCGTCCTGCGCGCCTTCAAGGACGATCCCGACACCGAGGCGGTGGTGATGATCGGCGAGATCGGCGGCAGCCAGGAGATCGAGGCCGCCGCCTGGGCCAAGGAACATCTCGGCAAGCCGCTGGTTTGTTTCATCGCGGGCATTACCGCCCCGGCACGGCGACGCATGGGCCACGCCGGCGCCGTCATCGCCGGCCCGGCCGACACCGCGTCCGCCAAGATGGAGCAGATCGAGGCACTTGGCGCGCACGTCGTGCGCAACCCGTCAAAAATCGGTGAAGCCGTGCATCGCGCGGTGCAGTAGCGCCTTCATATATTTATTTTGTGATCTGACCCTAATTTTTGGTCGAATGCCTGCATTCGGCCAGAACCGGCCGGTCGCAGTATCCCGAAAGCAGACGTTCAACGGAGCGGACGTCAGCCGCCGATGCGGAGCGTAGCGGCAGCGGCTGATGCACATGTTAGGCGAAAACGAACTAATGGTTGAATGGTCTATCCGTCAAGCTGTGTAGCACTAAAAGTCACCATCCTTTACGTATGGCTGGCTCCACAACGCAACATGCAGGACTACCGACTTGAACCAGGCCTGGTGCATCTTTTCCACCTCTTCCGCACCATGCTTCTTCTTTGTCAAAAATGGCTTCATCGTGGCTGTGAATGGATAGATGAATGCAATTAAATAACGATAGCTGATGTTCGGGACAGACTGGACTTTATCGGTCTGGTTCTTCTTCGTGCGGTGATGCCGCTGGCCGATTTCGCGCTGGTAGTTGAGCCAGTCCTGATCGTAGGGGCGGTTGCATGTGTCCAGAATCCACTGACCCAAACGCTTGCGAACGGCTCCCAGATAATTTCTGTCGGGTTGGCCATTAGGCCCTGTGTAGTAGTGGATCAGGTGCGGCTGAGACGCAACAAAACCAGACCACACGTCGAGCACAGCCTCTATTTGGTCAGAAAGCACCTCACCAGCCATCCTTAGGTATTTTTCATCCTCCTCCGTGAAGAGCACGCTCTTCTTGAGGAGTTCGAGATCGTTCGTCGACAGTGGGGACTTGGCCACTGCCTCTGTCCCGTAGGTGTAACCAGGAATTTCTTTATTGCTCATAGCCTCGCATCTCCTTTCTTCTCATTAAACATCTAACAATCGACTTCGCCTGACATCTGAGTATACGGACACTGTGGCAATTAATTACCGCATCTATCGGTATATTGACTGTGATGGTACTCATCATCAAGGAATTTTTCCTGACCGTCCGTTTTGGGTCGTAATCAGCCATTGGCATTTCTCTGGTTCTGATTTTAGAACTTGAATTAAACGCTCGCCCCCTTTCACAACGGCATCACCATCACGCGCAGGCAAGCGTGCGCATTAATGCGGTCCTACTCTAATTCTTACCGCCCCGGCGCCAATGGTGGTAGCGCTCCAGCCAGGCCAGCACCCGCTTGGGTGCGTGGGCACGCTTCCAATTCCCCGCGACGTATTTATTGGCCTCGGCCAGTGTCGGGTAGATATGGATGGTGCTTAAAATCTTGTTGAGACCGAATCCGTGGCGCATGGCGGCCACGAATTCAGCAATCAGGTCACCGGCATGCTCGCCGGCGATAGTGACACCGAGGATGCGGTCCTTGCTGGGCACGGTCAGCACCTTCACCAGGCCATGGGCTTCTTCATCTGCGATGGCGCGGTCGAGATCGTCGATCGGATAAGTGGTTACTTCATAGGCAATGCCTTGGTGCTTCGCCTCTTGTTCATTGAGACCGACCCGCGCGATCTCGGGATCGGTGAAGGTGGCCCACGGAAGCACCGAATAATCTACGCGGAATCTTTTGAAATTCCCAAAAAGACCATTGACCGCCGCGAACCAGGCCTGATGCGCCGCGGCATGGGTGAACTGGTAGGGACCGGTGACATCGCCGACGGCATAGATGTTCGGGTAAATCGTTTGCAGGTAGTCGTTGACTTCGATGGTGTCATCCTTGCGCAGCGGCACACCGAGCGCCTCCAGACCCAAGCCGCGACTGTTGGCCTGTCGGCCCACGGCCAGCAATAATTCATCGAACTCAATATTAACTTCCTGGCCGTCATGTTCGGCCACCAGGATTTTACGACCGCCGTCTACGCGAAACGCTTTCGCCGAATGGCCCATGCGCAGCTCGATCCCTTCGCGCCCGAAACGTTCCATCACCATGCTGGAAAACTCCGGGTCTTCCTTGTTTAACAGGCGCTGTCCACGGTTAAGCTGGATCACGTGGCTGCCGAAGCGGGCGAAGCACTGGGCGAGCTCGCAGCCGATGGGGCCGCCGCCCAGCACCAGCAGCCGGCCTGGCAGCGTGCGCAGCTCCCAGACGGTGTCCGAGGTGAGGTAGCCGGTCGCTTCGATACCGGGAATGGGCGGTACCACCGGGCGCCCGCCGGTGGCGACCACGATATTGCGTGTGGTCAAGGTGCGGCCGTTGACCGTCACCGTGTACGGGGAAGTTATTCGGGCCTCACCCTGAATGCAATCGACACCCAGTTCGGTGTAACGCTCCACTGAATCATGAGGTTCGATCTCACGAATGACCCGCTGCACCCGCTCCATCACGCGCGCGAAATCGAAGTCGACGACCACCGATTCGAAGCCAAACTCGCGCGCGCGGCGTGCATGCGAAAGAAACTTGGCGGAACGGATCAGAGCCTTGGACGGCACACAGCCGGTGTTCAGGCAGTCGCCGCCCATGCGGTGCTTTTCGATCAGGCTCACCTTGGCCTTGACGGCGGCGCCAATGTACGCGCTCACCAGGCCCCCGGAGCCGGCGCCGATGACGATCAGGTCGCGGTCGAAATGTTTTGGCTTGGGGTAATTCTTCAGCACGCGCCGGGCTCTGAATATTTCAATGGCCTTCTTGGCCAGCAACGGGAACACACCGAGCAGGGTAAACGAGATAATGAGTCCGGGGGACAGTATCCCGGCCAGTGTCTGCAGTTGCGCCAATTGAGTACCGGCGTTTACGTAGACCAGGGTACCGGCCAGCATGCCCACCTGGCTTACCCAGTAAAAAGTCCAGGTAGATATTGGGGTCAGTCCCATGACCAGGTTGATCACGAAAAACGGAAACGCCGGCACCAGGCGCAGGGTAAACAGATAGAAAGCGCCGTCCTTCTCGATGCCACGGTTGGCGGTTTTCAGGTTTGCGCCAAAACGCCGCTGGACCAGATCCCTCAGGAGCAGGCGTGAGACCAAAAACGCGAGCGTGGCACCGATCGTGGAGGCGAAAGAGACAATCAGGGTGCCCCAGCCCAATCCGAATATCGCGCCCGCCACCAAGGTCATCAACGCCGCGCCAGGCAGTGACAAACCCGTGACGGCAATGTAGAGGATGAAAAATCCCAGCGCGGTGGCCAGCGGGTGAAGTTGCCGGTAACCCTCGATGGTCTGCTGCCGTGATTTGAAGTATTCCAGGGTCAAGTACTGACCCAGGTCAAAGGCGAAAAACGCGCCGATGGCAGCAACCAGCAAGATAATAAGAATTAATCGTGACTTGGTCATGCTGTTTATTCTTAGCGTAGCCAAGGGGTCAGAGTCGATGAATCTTTAAACGTTCACCCTCCCGCCACAGTCCGCACGAAACTTCGTGGTTGGATTAAGTTCAAAAACTAATCGGTTGAGTCAACTGGCGGGTGCTGCGAGCGACTCGCAACGTTCGCATCTCCGGTTGTGGGGGGCGCCGCGGAGCGTTGCCCGAGGGGCCCGCGAAGCGGGATCGGGCAGCGGAGCGGACGCCAGCGACCGCATGTGGAAAACCTGTTTCAAGCACAGCAGTCGCAATGCCATAGTCCTCATTCGGTGCTCGGCGGTCGCCCAGCTTCCTGCTCGCGCTTGCCCTTCCACAACGGCATCACCACCACGCGCAGGCAGGCGTGCGCGGCTCGCAGGGCCGCCTCCGCTTGGGCGGCACTCGTTGCGCGCGCGAAAATGAATCCGAGGTAACTCGAACCTTCCGGCAGGGGGACCAATTCATAGCCCTCGCGCACATTGATGACCACTTCTTCTATATACGGCACTTTCGCGGCGGCCAGCACGCCCTCGACGCGCCGCAGAATACCAGCTTGCGGGATCGGGATCATCAGCACCCCGGCGCCGCCGGCTTCGCTGTTCAGTTCCGGGCGCTCGCCCAAGGCATGCCGCAATACCAGCTCCTCCAGACTGGCACCAGTGCCGAAGCGCAACAGGCGTCCGCACAATCCGCCAATCGTGCGCGCGGCGACTTCCAGTATCCATATGCCTCGCTCATTGATGCGGCATTCGGCGTGGATCGGCCCTTCGCGCAGGCCGTAGGCCGCACAGACGCGGGAGATGGTTTCGCATAGCGCTTGTTGAGTCGGCGCTTCCAGCCGTGACGGTGTGATGTAATACGTCTCTTCGAAATACGGGCCATCAAGCGGATCGGGCTTGTCGAAGATAGTCAGGATTTCAAGATTCCCTTGCGTCAAAAGGCCTTCCACCGCCACCTCGAAGCCGGGAATGAATTCCTCTACCAAAATGGTTTCGCGCTCCTCAACATCGCGCAGCCCGGCGCGCGCCAGCATTGCCTGGATGCGTGCCGCCGCCTGCGTGAGTTGATCGAGATTATCGGCGCGGATCACGCCGCGGCTGGCCGAAAGCGCCACCGGCTTTAGCACGCAGGGAAAGAGAATTCCCTCGGTCTGTGCGGCCAAGGGACGCGTGAGATCGAGCCGCCAGTGACGCGGCACAGGCAGACCGGCTTGCGCCAGTCGATTGCGCGCCATATCCTTGCGCCGTGCCAGGTGCACCGCCGCCGTGGGGTTGTGAGGGAGACCGAGTTCGGCGGCCGCGAGTGCCGCGATTTCCGTGCTGGCGTCGTCGCTGCCGAGCACGGCCGCGAACGGCCGCCGGTGCGCCTCATCCAGGATGGTTTGCAAGGAGGCTTCCGTATCACCGAGGTCGAGATGCAGGCCATCGGCGTAGGCACTGACGAGGGAATATTTGGCCTCGGAGGCAATTAATACTTCAATCCCATGGGCCTTGGCCGCCGCCAGGAACGGCGCGGTGCGATAACTGTCGTGCGGAGCGATCAGCAGAATGCGGCGTGGGGCCGCATTTCTGGCAGATCCCGTGACCGGCCTAGAAACCTCCGCCGCCGCCGCATCCGCCACAGGTGCCTTTGCCGCCAACCGCCTGGAATACCTTGTTAAATACAAAGCTCGAATTGGTGAAATCGATCTCGCTGCCTTGCAGATAATTGAGCGCGACCGGATCGACGAAGATCTTGAAGCCCGGGCCTTCAAGCACGCTGTCGTATTCACTGTCCACGCTGGTGGCGTAGGTCATGTCGTAGGTCATGCCGCTGCAACCGCCGCCCGAGACAAACACGCGAATACCGGCGATGTCGCTGTCGGCTTCCTTCAGCAGTTCGGCGAACTTGGCCTGCGCCGCCGGGGTAAGTAGTATCTCGGCATCGCCGAGACGCGTGGAATATTCGATGGCGCCCATAACTTTGCTCCTCATTCATGAAACCAGATGCAAAGCATGGTACCCGATTCGACGGGATTCAAGAAATCCACTGCGCCAAATCACTCCATTTACTGTGGCAATGAACTGCAACCCTGTAATCTGTAATACAATGCGTCATGTTATTTTTACATAAGAAGATCACATGGCACGCACTGTTCGCTGCGCCGTACTGAAACGTGAGGCCGAAGGTCTGGAGCGCCCACCTCACCCGGGCGCCTTGGGCCAACGCATTTTTGAAAATGTCTCCAAGGAAGGATGGAAGCAGTGGCTGGCACGTCTGGCCACGATCATCAACGAGAACAAGCTCAGCAGCGCCGACCCTGGCAGCATCAAGGTCATCGAGCAACACATGGTCGGGTTCCTGTTCGGCGAGGGCGACATGGGCAAGCTCCCGGCCGGCTTCCAGCCCACCGGCTCCAAAAAATAACCGGGTTCAGAACCTGGATGCCCGCCTTAGCGGGCATGGCGGAACCAATGATTTTCCGAGCATGAAAATTGTCCTGATCAATCCCTACGAGATCGGCCGCCAGCCCTTCGGCCTGTCCGAGGCGGCGGCGTGGCTCACGCGTGCCGGCTGCGAGGTGCATTGCCTCGATCTTACCCTGCAACACTTGGACCCCGAGGTGTTGCGCGACGCGCAAGTTGTCGCCATCTATGTTGCCATGCACACCGCCACGCGCATCGCGATCGAGGCGATCCCGCGGGTGCGGGAACTGGCGCCCGGGGCGCATTTGTGCGTGTACGGCCTATACGCGCCAATGAATGAAAAGCTGTTGCGCGAGCTGGGAGTGCAAACCGTATTCGGCGGCGAAATCGAACCGGCGCTGGTGTCACTGGTGCAGCGCCTGCGCGCCGGTGACGGCAAGGTTCAAACCGAGCCGGTGGTGTATCTGTCCAGGATAGAATTCATAACGCCTGATCGCCGCGCGCTGCCGCCGCTGGAACGCTACGCGCATTTGCAGCTGCCGGATGGCGTCCGCAAGATCGTCGGCTTCGCCGAAGGCACGCGCGGCTGCAAGCACCTGTGCCGTCATTGCCCAGTGGTGCCGGTATATCACGGCACATTCCGCGTCATACCGGTGGATACCGTCATGGCCGACGTGCGCCAGCAGGTGGCGGCTGGAGCGCAGCATATTTCCTTCGGTGATCCGGATTTCCTGAACGGCCCGACCCATGCGTTCAAGCTGGTGCAGGCGCTACACGCCGAATTCCCGGACGTGACTTACGACGCCACGATCAAGATCCAGCACATCATCAATCACGCCGATTTGTTGCCGGAATTGCAAGCCACCGGTTGCCTGTTCATCACCGCCGCGGTGGAATCGGTTGACGATCGCGTGCTGGCGCTGCTGGCCAAGGACCATACGAATGCCGATTTCGCGCACGCACTGGGGCTATGCCGCAAGGTTGGTATCGCGCTAGCACCGACCTTTGTGGCGTTTACCCCCTGGACCACACTGGAGGGCTACATCGCACTGCTCCAGCGTCTGATTGAACTCGATCTCATTGAGAGCGTGCCACCAATTCAATTGGCCATCCGCCTGCTAATCCCGCAGGGTTCGCTGCTGCTGGAGCTGCCGAATGTGCAAAAGCACATCGGAAAATTCGACCCCAAGCTCCTGGGCTATCCGTGGAAAAATCCGGACGCACGCGTGGATCGTTTGCAACTCGCGGTGCAGGAGTTGGTAATGAAAGCCGAGGTGGAAAAATTAACCCGGTGCGATATCTTTACTTCTATCTGGAAACTGGCGCATGCGGCGCTGGGCGTGGAGATTCCGGAACTGGCGGAAAATGGGATGGGCATGCCGATCCCGCGCCTGTCCGAGCCTTGGTATTGCTGCGCTGAGCCGACCCACCAGCAACTGCAAAGTTTTTAACTACTCCGCCGCCTGATCTGTCGGGAACAGATTTGGACACGCGTGGTGTGGCCAGGAGACTGTGCGCAGGGATGCGAAGAGCAATTGAACCTACGACAGGCGGATTTTCAGAACGTCTCGCCGAAGACCCAGAAAGACCCAATATGAGGAATCAAGAGATTAAATAAAACAACTTAGGCTCATGGGGATACTGGATTATGGTGGCTGGCTCAGTTCGGCAGAAGGGGTCGCAGCGTATGTGTGGGTGTAGAACTTTGACTTTGCCTTGTACCCCTCCGCACAGGTCACATAGCACTTTGGCTTCGTACAACTCACCCCGACCGGTCATAAGAGGTGTTTAAACGATAGACCGGCGGGGTGCGCCCAGACTGATAAATTGGTTGCGGCAAGACTCCCTGCAGCAACTGACCGCTCAACTGCGTGGGCCGCGGAAGCCGTACCGATCGATAATGGCCTTCTGCTCCGGCGTAAGGACATTGTACAGATCGGTGCGCGCTTTCTGCACGGCCTTCATGCCCTCGAGCCGCTTTTGCATGAATTCAATGTGCACATCCGAATTCTGGGCACCGGCGTACATGTGAGCGCCGGCGTCGAGCTTCGCCTGGTTCTGGCTGCGAACCGCTTTCTCAAAAGCGTCCCAGTTTTTGGTCTGGTTGCCCGTGAGCTTCAGTTCGCTCTTGATGCTGTCGAGTTGAGCATCAACCGCGCCCGGGCCGCCGAATCCATGGCGTCCATACATGCCCATGCCGGGCCCGTGACCGCCTGGGCCGTGCATCCCCCAGCCGGGCCCGTAACCGCCTTGGCCATGCATCCCCATGCCGTGTCCGTAGCTTTCCGGACCATAACCATATCCGGGGCCGTGGGCGTAGGCCACCGTGGCCAGGGCAATGCCCACGCCGGCGGCGGTCCCGATGACAATCTTGGATAATGTTTTCATGGTGTATCTCCTTGGTTGGTTGAACTGGAAACAACTGCAGACGCATGAAACCACTCCCGTGTAACCGCCGTGTGTCAGGGGCGGTGACATTTGTAACGGATTGCGTCTTCCCGGGTAGCTGTTACATTGCGTTACAATTTTTCTGCACTGGCATATTGCCGCCGGGGTATAAAGGCCTCATGGACCGACCCGAGCACATTTTGATCGTGGACGATGACGCCGAGATCCGTCATCTGCTGCGCGATCATCTGGAACGTCATGGCATGCGCGCGCAAGCAGTGGCGGATGGCCGTGGCATGCGCGAGGCGCTTGATAACGGTCGATTCGATCTCGTGATCCTCGATCTGATGCTGCCTGGCGAGGATGGCCTCACGCTGTGTCGTGATTTGCGCGCACGTTCGAATCTGCCGGTAATCATGCTGACTGCGCGTGGCGAGGAGACCGACCGCATCGTCGGTCTCGAAATGGGCGCGGATGATTACGTGCCCAAGCCATTCAACCCGCGCGAGCTGCTGGCACGCATCAAGGCGGTGCTGCGTCGCTCGCAGTCTCTGCCGTCGCAGGCCGTGGCCGAGGCAAGTCGCTTGTGCTTCGCTGGCTGGACGCTCGACCTTGCGCACCGCCAGCTCACATCGTCCGCCGGCGTGGTGGTAGCGCTATCCGGTGGTGAGTACCGCCTGCTTAAGGTATTTCTCGAACACCCGAATCACGTACTCACTCGCGACCAGTTACTCGATTTCACTCGCGGGCGCGAGTCCACGCCATTTGATCGCAGCATTGACGTGCAGGTGGGCCGGCTGCGCCGGCGCCTGGGCGATACCGGCCAGGAACCGGTGCTGATCAAGACCGTGCGCGGCGAAGGTTATGTGCTCTCCGCCACGGTCGAGGCGCAGAAATAATGCGCTGGCTTCCATCAACGCTGTCCGGCCGTCTGGTGCTGGTACTGCTCGGAGGGCTGTTGCTGGCGCAGCTCCTGGGGGCGGCCATTCTGTTGCGCGACCGCGCAACGGCGCTTTACGAAGCGAGCGGTCTCTCTGCTGCGCAGCGGATCGCGAGCATCGTACACGTGTTCGACACGCTCACGCCGGAACAACGTCGTCTGATGTTGTCGGCGGTGAACACCGCCGGCTTGCAGGTCGCGTTGGGCGAGTCACGCGCGGCGAAAGTGGTGTTTGAGGATGGCATGTTCGCCACGCACCTGCGCGCCGTCCTGCTCCGTGCGCTAGGTGACGAGCGCGCGCTGCGAGTCGCGATGCTTGAGCCCGGCTCTGCCGGTGTTGAACCCGGACCCAAGGGACCGCCAATCGGCGGCCACATGGGGGGGCCGCACATGGGGGGGCCGCACATGGGCCTCATGGCGGGACTGCCGCTTCGTGGCGCTTCCTTTCTGGTACAGGCGCAACTGAAAGACGGTCATTGGGTCAGTTTTGCCCATCGTCTGCCGGAAGAGCCGTTTACTTGGCCGTACAAGCTGCTCCTGACGCTCGCGGTACTGCTGGTGTCGGTGATCGCGTTATCGCTGCTCGCGGTGCGCTGGTTGACGCGCCCACTCGGCGTGCTCGCTGTGGCGGCCGATGAACTTGGGCGCGACATCCGCCGGGCTCCACTCGTGGAGGAAGGTCCAGTAGAGGTGCGGCGCGCCGCGGCTGCCTTCAACACGATGCAGGCGCGACTCCAAACGTACCTGCGCGAGCGCGAACAGATGCTCGCGGCCGTTTCGCACGATCTGCGCACCCCGATCACGCGGCTGCGGCTGCGTGCTGAGCTGATTGAGGACGAATCGCTGCGCGCGAAATTCGCCAGAGACCTCGCGGAGATGGAGGCCATGACCGTAGCGGCGCTCGACTTCCTGCGCGGCGTGCGCGTCGACGAAGCGGTACAGCCGGTGGATGTCCTGGCAATGCTGGAAAGTTTGCAGGCGGACATGGAAGAAGCGGGACATGAGGTTCAGGTGCGCGATCATGCGGTTGCGCCGTATCTGGCGCGGCCGCTGGCCCTCAAGCGTTGTCTTACGAATCTTGCCGAGAACGCGGTCAGGTATGGGACACGCGCCGAGATGGGCGTCGAGGACGACGGACGTGAACTGCGTATTACCGTGGCGGATGACGGCCCCGGCATTCCCGAGGCCGAACTCAAGCGCGTCTTCGAGCCGTTCTATCGCATCGAGGGTTCGCGCAGCCGCGAGACCGGTGGCGTCGGCCTCGGGTTGTCGGTGGCGCGTGACATCGCCCGCGCTCATCGCGGAGAGCTGATACTGCGCAACCGCCCGGGGGGCGGGCTCGAGGCGGTACTGACGCTGCCCCGGTGAACATCGAATGGGAGAGACACAGTAGATGTCAGAGCAGGTATGCCTCAAAGGGTGTGGCGCAGGGGCAAGGCGGAAACAAATAAATGTCCTGAGGACCTTTTTCCTGCTGAGCGGGCGAGGCAGGAGCCAAGCCCCGGCTTTCGAGTAAAACAGGGACTGCGTAGCGACGATAGCGCCTAGCAATCGACAATTTCGCTGGGAGCGAAATTGAACACACTTCAGTGCTCCCGCGGGATGCACGCTAGGAAGGGCACGCATCAACCAACGAAACACGGATATTCTGAACAGCCTGGCACTAACCCAGGAAAAGCCTCAGAGCCCGGATGAAATCTTTATGCGCAATGACCGCCGTCGTGAATCATGCTGGATCCACCCAGGTTGGTCGCTAAAGGAGGCTGGCTCCAACCTGAGAACGAATAATCGTTGAGATGGCCGATCCTCAGCATGAAAAATTAAATCGCGAATGAGGCGTTGTTTGGCGATTTTCACGGCGGTCATCCCTATTTCGGAGCCTGTTGAATCCGCTTTGGATGAAGTTCGTCGGTGAGTGCCGCCACGGCGCTAGAAAAGCTCTTGAGAGGATTCTGCTTACAGTAATTTTCAAGCCATACAAGCAATGCTTCATTATCCGCCGTTCCTTTTATGTCATAAGTGTTCGTCACGTAATAGTTATGGGCGGACAAAAAACCGTTCAGCCAAGTTAAAAATACCAATTCTATCCGTACTTCTCCATTCCGTGAATCGTCTCGCGCCGTAACGTAAGTTTCACATGGCTGTGTTCCCGATCCATAA
>DATCZH010000205.1:0-3359 GCA_036526015.1 Sulfuricaulis sp. | reverse complement strand
TGGCATGGACGTGGTTGACAGGATATTTTTACTGCAGTTTCACCTTGTCGCGGATGCCGCGCATCTTGAAGAAGTCGTGCAGCATGAACATCGCCTCTACCGGCGCCACGGGACATTTGTGGGGTATCGATACCACCATGGCCACGGTACCGCCCTTGAATTCCATGAGGCGCTTGTGCATGCGGATGGCGCCTTCCTCCGTGTAAAAAGTCTCCGCGCCTTCGCTAAGGCCGGGCACTTCCTGCGGCACGATGCGCGCGCCGGTGGCGATCGCGAGAATATCGTAATCGTGGGTCTTGCCACTTTTGGTCTTGACTTGGTTCCGGTCGAGGTGAAACTCGGTGACCGCGTCCACGTCAAATTTGATACTCGGCTCGAGCAGGCTGGCCTCGTCGCGATAAAGCTGATCCGGTGCCATCTGGCCGAACGCGACGTACAATAGGCCGGGCTGATACATGTGCCGATCGGAATCGGACAGCAAGGTGATTCGGACCTTTTTGGCGCGAATTTCATCCTTCAGCCGCCGCACGAGCTGATTCGCCAGAATGGTACCGCCCGTGCCACCACCGACGATTAAGATTCTCATTGCATTCTCCTATCCAAAATTCCCGGGAAGTTTCTGGCGGCCGGCCAGACGTATCTTAAGTTCGCACATATTATACTATTTAATCTTGCGGACTTTGATGTGCCAGGTCTCTTCGATTTTCTCGCTACTGACCATCTCGTGCCCAACCTTGTGAATCCACTCAGGCACATCGGCGGCCGAGCCATCGTCGGTCGACAGCAGTTCGAGCGTATCGCCTACTTTGGCCTGCTTCATGTAGGTGATGAGCTCCATGAGCGGCCCGGGGCAGAACGTGTTGCGTGCATCAATAATTTTGCTTTCACTCATTTCCCTATCTCCTGCCAATCTTGAATAAATCTTCTGCCGCGTTCAGAAAGTGAGCAATTGCCCACCCTCGGATTGGCTCAGAAAGCGCGTCAGCCCTGTCGGAGGCCCAAATTCGGGGTCGAGCTCGTTCTTCGTAATCTTCAGCAAATCCAAAGCCATCGAGCAGGGCAGCAGTTTCGCATCTCCGAGTTCGGCGGCCTGTTTGAACAGTTGCTTGAAGGGCGGCACGCCCTTTTGCGACAAGAGTTTTCCGAACTCGCCTTCGCTTTGTGCGCCTGCCGTGTGACCCTTTATGAAGTAGGTCAGGGCATTCATGGAGAAGAACACCGAAACCGCATCGCCTGTCGCGGCCGCGACTGAGGCGATCATTGCGGCCATTTGCAATTTTTCGCGCGTACCGGAAACACAAACGATACTGATTTTCTGGGACATTATGCTTTTGCCTCGCTCAGGATCACGAACTTAACGCGACGCAGACTCTTATCGTTATTTTGGCGCTCCAAGGCTGGTTATCTCGTTTCTTGCAAGTATTTCTCATACTTAGGTGACCGCCTCTTTCAAAAAGCGTCGAACGGCCCAAGCCGACGCACTTCCCAGTACGAGCCAATACAGGGCGTTGGCGAGCGCCGTGGCCCAAACAAACTGTCGGGCGAGTTCTGTCAGCTCGGCGGCCGCCGCGGGCGGAAAATCCGCGAAGGGGACTGTCTCAAGATGCGGGGCGCCCACCAAGTACGGCACGACAAGCAGCCCGAGGGCCACCCAGCGCCAGTGAGTATTGCTGAAGGCCACGACGGCGAGTCCTGTTGCCGTGCAGACCACCGCGAGCACCCACCATAGCTGGCGCGCTTGCTGGTCTGCCGCGGCGGCGCCCGGAATCTCGGGCGGAAGACCAATCGATGGCGCCACGAAAAAAATGGCATACCCAGCCGCCCCCCAGAGCAACCCGTATCGCCAATCAAACTTGGCCACGGAATTGCGCTTGAGTGAGGCTACCATGCCGACCAGCATCACCAAGGCGAAGCCGATGGCAGTCAGGACATTCGCCAGCAGCGTGTAGCCCGTCCGCTCTACTCCTTCTGCCGGTCCCCATTCGCCTGCCGGATGAGCGTGGCCCGCATCCTTGTGGGCATGTGTCACCTCACGCGCCGGTTCGGTCATCTGTGACGTACGCGTTTGCTCGAAATGCTCGGCGCGGTGGATGATGGGGATTACCTGCCAGAGCTGGATAGCGCTCAGCAGCAATCCCGCGAGCGCCCCGACCAGCAGTGCGCAGAGCACGATGCGACGAAATAGCATCGTCGATCAGTGGCAGGGGAAGCCCTGCGCGTGACGGGCATCGTGGGCCGCATTATGCACGGCGGACGACGACACGAATCCTGCAGCAAACAGGATCACGGCACCCAAGAGAAAGGCGGTCGTGAGCTGTAGTCCTTTCGGAATAGTTGCCGAAACAGTTGCGGCACGTGGAGTTGCAGCGACGGATGTTTGGTTTTGCATGGTCATTTCTCCTATTTTAAACAACACCAGTTAATACAACTAAATGGGTGGAACGGTTCGGATTGTTAAAAGCGGACATCCACCTGGTCTCCGCATTCCGATCATGCCTGACGATGCCAGCTGTAACGCTTGATGAGCTGCACAATGAAACTGTCGAGGATATATCCGATGGCTCCGATAACAAGAACCATCGCCATGAGATGATCATAGTTAAGGCCTTCGCGCGCGTCCTCGATGGCGTAGCCGAGGCCCGAGGTCACACCGAAAAACTCCGCCGGCACGATCACAATCCACGCGACACCGAGGGCGAGACGAAAGCCAGTTAGAACGTCGAAGGTGATCGCCGGCACGATAATCTGTGTGAGCACGTGCCAACGGCTGGCGCCGAGATTGCGCGCCACCTTGAACCAGGCCGGGTCCACCTTGGCCAGTCCTGCCGCGGTGGCGAACGTGACGGGCCAGACCGAAGCAATCGCGATAAGGAAGATAATCGCCTGGTCCCATCCCGCGAACACAATCACGGCGATCGGCTCCCAAGAGAGCGGGCTGATCATGCGCATCAGCTGGAACGGGGAATTACTCAATTCGCGGAACATGCGGCTGCGGCCCATTAGGATGCCGACCGGCACACCGATGGCGATGGCGATGAGAAGCCCGGCACCCAGGCGATAGCCACTGGAAAAAATTCCGCGCTGGATCGCCCCCTCCTCCCACATCGTGGCGATCGCACGGAGCGCCGGAATGGGTCCGAAATCAGCAAAGTGCGCCGTCGCGGGACTGTAGGCGATAAACTGGATTCCGATCCCCCAAAGCACGAAAAGGATCGCCAGCCCCCCGAAAAAATTGAACAGGCCCTGCCCCGTCAACTTCATGAAGTGTGGGGTAGCATCGACCGCAGTGCGTATTGCCCCGGAAGGTGCAGCGCCCGTGTTCATGGCTCAACGACCTCCATCATCGGATTTCCTTGCCT
>DATCZH010000204.1:0-6962 GCA_036526015.1 Sulfuricaulis sp. | reverse complement strand
AATGCCGAAATCATCGGAGGCCACTTTGGCTACAGTCGCGCTGTCGAGTTTCTTGCTTTCGACCAGCTGTGTGACAAAGGACGTTTTTTTGGAAAGCGCTTCCGATTGAATACGTTCGGCATCTGTCGGACTGAGCAGATTGTCGCGCACCAGCCTCAATGCGAGGCCGCTCAGGTTACTTGCCGTGGTTGCGGTGGCCATCGTGGTGGATTCAGGTAAGCGTCACTGCTTTTGTACTGAATCTATCAAATATAGTTGAGATAGCTGCACGCGCCAATTCATTTTTTATCCTGTATTCCAGCAGTTACGTGCGTTTGTCGAATATTCATCGTCTTTTTCGTAAGCTTGTTTAGTGATTCCCTGCCGGTCAATGGTGGTGGCGAGTAAGCCGCTTGTTGGCATGACATTTCCGGGTATTTGCCCAAGAAGTCATCCAAACCTAAGGATAGTCAGAATCCCTTTAATCTCCATTTAGGTATTGCCATAGATAAACAATGGCTATTGACTTAAGACTCAAGATCAATTTAGAATGATTCTAAGTAAAGAATGTATTCTATAGCTGTTGTTTCAAATCAATGAATCTTAGTGAAATTATTATTAAATTCATAAATTTATTGTTAACCGACTGAAATCGAGGAACTTCACATGACAAAACTCAAAGGAAGCAAGACCGAGGGTAACCTGAAGGATGCATTCGCTGGCGAGTCCCAAGCCAACCGACGTTATCTGTATTTTGCCGCCAAGGCGGATGTCGAGGGTTATAACGACGTATCGACAGTTTTTCGCTCCACGGCAGAAGGTGAAACCGGCCATGCGCACGGGCATCTGGAATACTTGGAGCAGTGCGGCGATCCGGCCACGGGTCTTCCGATCGGCGCCACTAGCGATAACTTGAAAGCCGCCATCGCCGGTGAAACCCATGAGTACACTGACATGTACCCTGGCATGGCCAAGACCGCGCGTGATGAAGGTTTCGCCGAAATCGCAGATTGGTTCGAGACGCTGGCCAAGGCCGAGCGTTCACATGCCAACCGATTCCAGAAGGCACTCGACACGCTAGGCAAATAATTTGATATGTCGTGCGGGGCCGGATAAAGCGGCCCCGTCATTTCTTTTTGTAAGCAATCCTTGTCAGTAATGGAAGGAAAAATCATGACACCTGGCTCAGACGAGCGACGCGAGGGCAGTCTTCAGGCGCCGACGCGCCACCCCTTGGAATGGCAGGACCCCGGATTTTACGACGAAGCGGCGCTCATGAAGGAACTCGAGCGTGTTTTCGATATCTGTCACGGTTGCCGTCGCTGTGTGAGCCTGTGCCATTCCTTTCCCAGCCTGTTCGATCTCGTTGATAACTCGCCCACTCTGGAAATGGACGGGGTGAAAAGAGAAGACTATTGGAAAGTTGTGGATCACTGTTATCTGTGCGACTTGTGTTTCATGACCAAATGCCCGTACGTGCCACCACATGAATGGAATGTGGATTTCCCGCATCTGATGCTGCGCGCCAAGGCGTTGAAGTTCAAGAAGGGTGATGTCAGGAAGCGCGACAAGCTGCTAACCAGCACCGACACGGTCGGCAAATTGGCTGGCATTCCGGTCGTGGTGCAAGCCGTCAACGCCATGAACCGCTCAGGGACGATGCGCAAGATACTGGACAAAATGCTCGGTGTGCATCCCGATGCCATCCTTCCCGAGTATCATAGCGATACGTTGCGCAAACGTATCAAGAACCGTGGTGCAGATGCCCTTGTCGCTGTTCCTGCCGGCCGCACCCGCGGAAAAGTAACGTTGTTCGCGACCTGTTACGGCAATTACAACAAACCGCACTTAGGCGAAGATCTGATAGCTGTTTTTGAGCACAACGGCATTCCCGTGAAACTGGCAGAGAAAGAGCAATGCTGCGGCATGCCCAAGCTTGAACTCGGGGACCTCGAATCTGTGGCGCGTGCGAAAGTGGCCAATATTCCGGTGCTGGCCAAACTCGTGGACGAGGGTTTTGATATCGTTGCACCGGTGCCATCCTGTGTGTTGATGTTCAAACAGGAATTGCCGCTTATGTTTCCCGATGATCCGGATGTGGCCAAAATCAAGCAGGCCATTTTTGATCCTTTCGAGTACCTGATGCTGCGGCACAAGGAAGGCAAATTCAATACTGATTTTAAGAAAGAATTGGGATCCGTGTCCTACCATGCGCCGTGTCATCAGCGCGTTCAGAATATCGGACCCAAGACCCGCGAAGCGCTGAGCCTGATTCCAAATACCCGGATCGAAACCATCGAGCGCTGTTCCGGGCACGACGGGACCTACGCGGTAAAAAGCGAATTTCACGAGATTTCCATGAAAATATGCCGCCCGGTGGTTAACCGTGTGCAGCAGGCGAAGACGAACTACTATTCCAGTGACTGCCCCATGGCCGGACATCAGATCGAGAATGGATTGAACAACGGGCAACAACCGGATCACCCACTGACGTTGCTGCGTATCGCTTATGGACTGGAGTAGGGGAAGATCGTCGTGGCTAATGAAGGTTATATAGATTCGGCGCCATGACAGGCGATTCGACATAGAGCTACAGAATTACCTAGTTTACCCGGAAACCAATCACCGGTCTGGAGCACAATAGCAACGAGTGAGTCAATGATAAATCAATATTCCAGTCAAACGAGTGAGAAGCCTGTGATGAAAAAGTTGACGCGTGACGATCTCTATCCGTTGGAAAAATATTCCGAGCTGCGTCTCGGTTTCCGCAACCAGGTAATGGCACACAAGAAAAACCGCCAGGTAGCCATCGGCCCGAATGCCACGTTGTATTTTGAAGACCGCCTGACTATGCACTACCAGGTACAAGAGATGCTCCGCATCGAGAGAATTTTCGAGGCCGAAGGCATCAGCGGCGAACTCGCCGCCTACAACCCCATGATCCCGGACGGCGGCAACTGGAAGGCGACGTTCATGGTTGAGTTCCCTGACGTGGACGAGCGCCGCGAGGCCCTGAAGCGCCTAAAAGGTGTTGAAAACAAGGTGTGGGTGCGAGTGGCCGGCTTCGAGCCGGTTCGCCCACATGCGGACGAGGATCTGGAACGCGAGGACGAGGAAAAAACCTCCTCCGTCCATTTTCTACGCTTCGAACTGTCGCCCGAGATGATTAAGGCGGTCAAACAGGGCGCTGCCGTAGCCATGGGCATCGATCATCCAGCCTATATGCATCAGGTCGATCCTATTTCGGCAAACATACGCGATTCACTCGCCGCTGACTTGTCAGGATAACCACCACCCGCTGATCTTGCTGTCAGGCATGCCGGTCGCAGGGATGGCGCCTTGCCTCGTGCATGGAGCGTATCTGCTGTATACTCCGCGCCCGATGCAAGGAGCCACGCGTTTTTCCTCCCGTTGGATCAGGGAACAAATGTTTTTCTTCGGACGCCTGCTACTATGTATGGCGCTGACGGCCGCCACCTTTCCCCTTTTGGCGAAAAGCGGCCAGTTCAGCACTGAGCCGGAATATTTCGAGTTTGATGAAAGCCTGGTCGAGAAGTGGAAAGAAAGCGAAGTTACCTTGCCGCCTTACCCGAAGGACCAGCACCTTCTCCCGGTGACCCTCCCGGCGACGGAAACCCTCAAGATTTTCATTGACCGCGCGTCTCTCTCACGTGGCACAGATCGTGTCGCCCGGTTCACGCTTGTGGTGGAAAGCCCTTCCGGTGCGCGCAGCATCTTTTACGACGGTATTCGTTGTGAAACGCGGGAATACAAGACATATGCCCTGGGATCTTCAGAACAGACCTTCACACCGGTCAAGAATGCCCAATGGCAGCAAATCACTCATCCCGCGCTCAATGCATTTCGTTACCATCTCTACCGGAATCTCATTTGCGATGCTCACTCCTCCGCCCGGGTACCCGAGGAGCTCATGCGCCTATTGATGACGCAATAACTTCAATTAACTTTCATTTGATCTTGATATTTTCTTGATTACCCATGAGTGCTGCATACGATTCCTCCGCGATAGAAGTCCTCACCGGACTAGAGCCGGTGCGTCGCCGTCCAGGCATGTACACTCAGACGGAGCGCCCCAATCATCTCGCCCAGGAGGTTGTCGACAACAGTGTTGACGAGGCGATCGCCGGGTATTGCAGCGCCATCGATGTCACATTACATGCAGACGGCTCCCTGTCAGTGGCGGACAATGGTCGCGGCATGCCTGTCGACAAGCACAAGGAGGAGGGTGTTTCGGGGGTCGAGGTGATCCTGACGCGCCTGCACGCGGGTGGAAAATTCTCGAACAAGAATTACACTTATTCTGGTGGTTTGCACGGTGTCGGAGTGTCCGTGGTGAACGCACTTTCGCACAAGCTGGAAGTCACGATTCGGCGTGACGGTAAGGAATACCACATGTCCTACGCCGATGGACAGAAGACCTCGGAGCTGAAAGCGGTTGGCAAGGCGGGTAATAAAGTTACCGGCAGCATTATTCGTTTCTGGCCCGATGCCCAGTTTTTCGACACGCTGAAATTTCATGTCCCGCGCCTGAAACATGTATTGCGTGCCAAAGCAGTGCTGTGCCCGGACCTCTACATCAGCTTCACCCACGAATCCGATGCCAAGGACGACGAGGAATGGCATTACGAGGGCGGACTCAAGGATTATCTGAAGTCACAGATCGAGGGCTGGGAATATTTACCGGCCGAGCCCTTTGTCGGGAACCACAAGGGCGAGGACGGTGAAGTAGACTGGGCCATCGTGTGGCTGCCGGCAGGCGGCGAGCCGATCATGGAGAGCTATGTCAATCTCATCCCGACCACACTGGACGGCACACACATCAACGGTTTCCGCGCCGGTCTGACCGATGCCATGCGCGAATTTTGCGAATTCCGCGACCTGTTACCGCGCGGGGTGAAGCTTGCGCCCGAGGATATCTGGGGTAAGTCGAGTTATGTCTTTTCGCTCAAGATGCGGGATCCCCAGTTCTCCGGACAGACCAAGGAGCGCCTGACCTCGCGCGAGGCCGCCAGCTTCGTGCAGAGCGTGACCAAGGACGCGTTCAGCCTGTGGCTCAACCACCATGTGGCTGACGCCGAGATGATCGCGGCCTTGGCGATCGAATCCGCACAGGAGCGCCAACGCGCCGACAAGAAGGTTGCACGCAAAAAGATTGGTACCGGACCGGCCTTACCTGGCAAGCTCGCCGATTGCGTGACCCAAGATCTCTCGCGCACCGAACTGTTCCTGGTGGAGGGTGATTCTGCCGGCGGTTCAGCCAAACAGGCCCGTGACCGTGAATTTCAGGCCATCATGCCGCTGCGCGGCAAGATTCTGAACACCTGGGAAGTCGATCCCGCCGAAGTCCTTGGTTCACTGGAAGTTCACGATATAGCCGTGGCCCTGGGAGTGGATCCTGGATCGAGCAATCTCGAAGGCCTTCGTTATGGGAAAGTCTGCATACTCGCCGACGCCGATTCCGATGGCGCGCACATCGCAACATTGTTATGTGCCCTGTTCGTGCGCCACTTTCGGCCGCTGGTGGCGGCCGGCCGTGTTTACGTCGCCATGCCGCCGCTGTATCGCATCGACGTGGGAAAGGAAATTCATTACGCCCTGGACGATGACGAGAAATCAGGAATTCTCAAACGTATCGAATCGAGCGGTTCACGCGCCAAGCCGATGGTCACGCGCTTTAAGGGTCTGGGGGAGATGAATCCCGACCAGCTGCGCGAGACCACCATGGACCCCAAAACACGCAGGCTTGTGCAACTCGAAATTCAAAGTGGAGACAGCACCAACAAACTTCTCGACATGCTGCTCGGCAAGAAACGCGCCTCGGATCGCAAGGAGTGGCTTGAAAAAAATGGTGACAAGGCGGAGGTCCTCTAGTGCCGACAATCAAAAGTGCCGTTGACATCGCCACGTCGGCAGAAATCGTTTGGCGCGTGTTGACTGATTTTAATGCGTATCCGCATTGGAACCCATTCCTAATTTCCATCTATGGGCCCCCGGTGCCGGGGCAGCGCCTGAAAATCCAGGCACGCTATCCGCGTGGAGGCACAGTGAAGTTTACGGTGCGTATGATGAAGTCTATCCCAGCCGCCGAGCTGCGTTGGCGTCGTCGGCGCCTTATTGAAGGGATATTTGATCGAGAACAGGCGTTTTTCATCGTCCCCAACGGCATCAAGGGTGTTCGTTTCATCCAGCGCGAGCACTTTTCCGGTTTGCTGGTACCGCTGATCATGCCAATCATTACAGATCAAACACACAAGGCTTTTTCCATGATGAACCTCGCGTTGAAACGTACGGCCGAAGCGAAACGCTGATGGTGAAGAAATCTGATATCCGCACGCATCGGCGCGATAAAAAAACCAAGCCCGTGAGGGCCCGCCCCTCATCGAAGACGAGACCTCGTATATCCTCGATCGAACGTCTACCGCTCGCCACATTCACCGAGAAGGCCTACCTGGACTATTCCATGTATGTCATTCTCGATCGGGCGCTGCCGCACATCGGTGACGGCTTGAAGCCGGTGCAGCGACGCATCATCTACGCCATGTCCGAACTCGGGCTCAGCGCCGCCTCCAAGCACAAGAAATCGGCGCGTACCGTGGGTGACGTGCTCGGAAAATTCCATCCACACGGGGACTCCGCCTGTTACGAGGCCATGGTGCTCATGGCGCAACCGTTTAGTTACCGTTATCCATTGATTGACGGGCAGGGCAATTGGGGCTCGCCCGACGATCCCAAGTCGTTCGCCGCCATGCGTTATACCGAGTCGCGTCTGACACGTTTCGCGCAAGTGCTGCTTTCCGAGTTGGAGCAGGGGACAGTGGACTGGCATCCCAATTTTGATGGTACCTTGCAGGAGCCGAAAATCATGCCGGCGCGCCTCCCGCACGCACTGCTGAACGGCACGACGGGCATCGCGGTCGGCATGGCCACCGACATCCCGCCACACAATGTGCGCGAAGTTGCAG
>DATCZH010000203.1:0-3058 GCA_036526015.1 Sulfuricaulis sp. | reverse complement strand
CCACTTCGGTGGTCATTTCCAGGGCAAAGACTTGCGCAGTAAATACCCCCCAGGTGCCGATCCAGTCATCCTGGGTGAAGCCGTCAATACTGCAACGACCTATGGGTACGACGCCGTCACGGCGATGCAGGAATCCAAGACCACGCTGTGCCGCGTGCGGCCGGCCTAACGGAGGATAAATCATGGCGAGAATGAAATTCCTTTGTGACGCGGAGCGGTGCATCGAGTGCAACGGTTGTGTTACGGCGTGTAAAAACGAGCACGAGGTACCGTGGGGCGTGAACCGCCGCCGGGTGGTGACACTGGACGACGGCGTGCCGGGAGAGAAATCGATCTCGGTGGCGTGCATGCATTGTACCGACGCGCCGTGTGCGGCGGTCTGTCCGGTGGACTGTTTCTATACCACGTCAGATGGCATCGTGTTGCATAACAAGGACCTCTGTATCGGCTGTGGTTACTGCTTCTACGCCTGCCCCTTCGGTGCACCCCAGTATCCGCAGGCCTCGGCCTTCGGCGTACGCGGGAAAATGGATAAGTGCACCTTCTGTGCCGGCGGGCCCGAGGCCGATGGCTCAGCGGAGGAGGAGAAGAAGTACGGACGCAACCGCATTGCGGAAGGGAAGTTGCCGCTGTGCGCCGAGATGTGCGCGACCAAGGCGCTGGTCGCCGGTGACGGCGATGTGGTGGCCGATATCTACCGTAAGCGAGTCTTGAAGCGCGGCGGGCGCCCGCAAACGTGGGGTTGGGAAACGGCGTACAAGGCCTGATTCTTCGTACACGAGGCAAACGACGAGGAGGAACAATGCGCAGTCGATGGCTTGTGGGCTTTGTGATGGCAGGGGTGGTGGCGTTGGCCGGGTGTTCCAAGTCTGCCGACGTCACACTGTACGAACCGGGCGTTTACAAGGGCCCGGTCGATCCGCTGGTAGAAAAACAACGATCTCCTCAGCAGCAAGAGGCGCTGCTGGCCCGGTTCAATCAGGTACAGACTGACCGCTAGGAGGCTAGGATGCGTTCAGGCGCGCGTTACCGTTTATGGGTTGGCGCAATTTTTGTCGCAACGCTCGCCGGAGGGTGCGGCGGAGCGCAAACCCCAAAGACGGATGCCGACGCCGACGCCGTCGCCAAACAGGCCTGGATGCAACCGATCTCGCCCGAGCTGGCCGATCAACTTCGTCACCGCTTGATTACCGGTCAAGAGGACCACTGACAGCAGGAGACACGATATGACGACACCACAGGAAACGCGCACGCGCGGACGCCGTAGAATGATCTGGAGCGCGGTAATCATATTGTGCGGTGCGCTTGTGCTTCCGCTCTCCGGCTATGTATACGTCGCCATCAATGAGGCGATTGCCGCGACCTCGGCGGCGGAGCAGCAGCAGACGAATCCGCGCGCCAACTACTGGCGCGCGGTACGTGAGGGCAACGAGGGCTACACGGCCGCGTCGGGTCCATACACCACCAGTGTCCTCATCCAGAACGGCGGTCAAAACTGGCGGCAACTGCGCAACGGACCTGTTATTAGCACTTTGTCCTGGTTGATGGCGCTCATGCTGCTCGGTCTCGGAGCGTATTATGCCCTTCGGGGACCGGTCAAGCTCTCGCCGCCACCGTCGTCGCGCACTATCGAGCGCTGGACGCTGAACGAACGTGTCCTGCACTGGTATACGGCAACACTCTTTCTCATACTCGCCGTCACCGGTTTTAGCTTGATGCTGGGGCGTGCACTACTGATTCCGTGGATGGGCCTTAATGGCTTCGGTGCGTGGGCCAATTTCGCGACTCTGATACACAATTATCTCGGGCCATTTTTTATCATTGGTGTCGTGCTCGAAATCATCCTATGGGTGCGGCAGGCCATCCCGAAGAAGGTTGACATCGAGTGGTTCAAGGCGGGTGGAGGTTATTTCGGTGGCCATGCCCATCCGAGTGCCGAGAAACTCAACGCTGGCGAAAAGATTTTCGTGTTCTGGATTGCCACCGTTGTGTGCGGCATCACGGTCAGCATTTCGGGGGTGCTGCTGGATTTTCCGAATCTTAATTTCTCCCGTGAAGCCTTGCAAAGCGCAAACCTGTTTCATGGCGTATCTGCAATCATTTACATGACGATCATTTTCATGCATATGTATCTTGGCTCCTTTGGCGTACAGGGTGCACTCGACGCGATGACCAGCGGGCGCGTCAGCGTCGAATGGGCCAAGCAGCACCATGACCTCTGGTATGAAGAGGCACGGCGCCAAGGGACGCTCGAAGAGCGACCAGCAGGGCGGCCGGCAACACGCTCCGCGTCGGAGTGATTCATTTGAGGAAAATATTTAAGATGGCGGCGGGAATAAGAGTTGTCGAATTCGCGTTGGCGGGTGTCCTCGCCGTGGCCGCTCCGACTGCGCTGGCAGCGGTATCGGTCAAGATGAATCAGATCGACGCCAAAGGCGTGGGTAAGTCGATCGGGACAATCCGGGCGGAAGACAGCAAGAATGGGCTGTTACTTCACGTTGACCTGAGAGGCCTTCCCCCCGGGGATCACGGTTTCCATGTCCACGAACATGGAATGTGCAATCCTAAGGAAAAGGATGGCGCCATGGTTGCCGGGCTGGCGGCCGGCGGTCACTACGATCCTCACCAGGCCGGGAAGCACGAGGGTCCGTCGGGACAGGGACACTTGGGCGACCTGCCGGTTCTTAAAGTGGGCGCGAGCGGCAATGTTAAAAGCAAGGTCACCGCGCCGCGGCTCAAAGTCGCTGATCTTAAGGGCCGCTCTTTGATGATTCATGAAGGAGGCGATAATTATTCGGACAATCCCAAGCCACTGGGAGGCGGCGGCGTGCGGATCGCCTGTGGAGTCGTAAAGTAACTACTTTCGCCTAAGCGAAAGTCCTATAATTCCTCGATGATCAAAGTTCTGTTTTTTGCTTCGTTCCGCGAGCGCGTCGGGCGGGCTCAAGGCATGATCGAGACGTCCGAGAATCTCACAGTCGCTGAGGTATGGGCGCGTGCTGCCGCCGGGACACCGCTCCCGCAAAATACGCTGGTGGCGGTCAATCTTGAATACGCG
>DATCZH010000202.1:0-6865 GCA_036526015.1 Sulfuricaulis sp. | reverse complement strand
ATAATCCTCGGCCGCATAGAAAGTCACGGCCGGCCGAATCGGGGTAACGACTGACTTTCCAAGTTTCTTTTCGATTTCGATCTTCGACTGTTCCGCGAGTTTTTTCTGCTCCTCGTTTTGATAAAAGATCGCCGTGGCGTAAGTGTTGCCGCGATCACAGAATTGCCCGCCACCGTCCAGTGGATCAACGTTGCGCCAGAACACCTCGAGCAATTTCTCATAGCTGACCTGCTTGGGGTCGTAACTGATTTGCACTACCTCGATATGCCCGGTATTGCCTGCCGAAACTTGCTCGTAGGTCGGATTCGCCTTCTGCCCGCCGCTGTAACCCGATATCGTCGCCACCACTCCCGGGAGTTTGTCGTACGGCGGTTCCATGCACCAAAAGCAGCCGCCGGCAAACACCGCCGTGGCCGTATTGGCTTTCGCCGCCGGCTCCGCCGCTGTTGTCACCAGCGCCATGCCCAGCATCAACCCGGCCAGCACCATCTTGAATTTGAACAGTTTCCTACGCATCGTCAGCCTCTCAAACAATTATGATCGTGCGGCTTTCGACCGGGTATGGGGATATTGGTTGCTCGGCGAATTCCCCGTCAAAAAGCCGCCCCCCAAACGGCTAAATAATAGTACTCGCTATTCATTCCCACTTCTGTATAGTGCCCGGGTTGCAGCGCACTTCTTGCAGACAGTTCGGTAGTTCCTCCCAGTTTCTCCGGCAGTTACTCCCGCAAACGCTTTCAGGAATGAACTGCAAAACATCGCAATTCAACTAACAGAGGTATTTTCGTGAATACAGGAACAGTAAAGTGGTTCAACGACGCCAAGGGTTTTGGTTTCATTACCCCGTCCGATGGCAGCAAAGATGTCTTCGTGCATCACTCCGCCATTCAGGGCAGCGGCTTTAAATCCCTGGCTGAAGGCCAACAGGTGAAATTCGAACTGCAGGATGGTCCGAAGGGTCCGTCGGCCGCGAACGTTCAGCCGGCCTAAAACTCAGCGCTGCGAAAGCAGATTCTGAAATGAAGACCCCGCTGAAAGGCGGGGTCTTTTTTTTCATAAAGCGAAACAGAGGTTATTCCGGTGAATCGATTTCCTTCTCAATATCTTTCCTCATTTGTTCGCGCTGCTTCGCCATGATTTCCTCGCGACGCTTCTTGCGCTTCTCGATGGCATCCGGCTTCTCGGATATGAACTTTTCCCCGTACAGCACCTGTTTGAGATAGCGCGCTGCGAACTGCAGGAGTTCTACCTCGTCGGTGAGCAACTTATGGAAATAAACCGGTTCTATGTCATAAACATCGTGGAAGAAGGGACTGGCGATGAACACCCGGAAATTGTCGAGGTCATAGCTCGCTAGGTAAAACAAGTCCATGCTCTTTTGCGACGGCGCGCCCACGGTCGGACCGCTGGAGCGTTTCTTTAATATGATCTCGCGCCAATCCTTGGTCATCTCGTCGTACGTCTCGACACCTTGCTCCTGGCGGTATTCCCGCACGGTGAGCGTGCGCGGCTCGAAGTGGCCGAGGCAGTGTTCTTCCTTGACCACGAAATAAAAATCCTCCGGGGTGGGTGATTCCTTGGCACGCATGGTGGTGGCACCGAGGGCGTAATAGCGGCAGGCGGCCGGGCGGTCTTCGTACACGCCGCAACCCTCGGGAGTGAGGAACTGACATTCGGCAGAACCGGGTTTGGTCTTCATGCGGATGCCGGGCATGCCGTGCGCATCCATCTCGAAGGGGGTCGCGTACTTCTCCAGAAATTCCGCTGAAGTGACGTTCAGGCGATTTTTTAGCCGTAGGATATCGTAAGGCGTCAGCATGATGTTGATATTCTGGCAGCACTTGTTGAAGCAGGCGATTCCTGGACGGCAATGAAACTGGATCTTGTCGTCCAGTCCCAGCCGGACCGGGACCACCGGGCTCGACGGGCGCGGGTCCTTGATATTCGGGTCGTTAAAATCTTGGCTCATGCCTCACCTCATTAAAAAAGAAAGGGGGTGCGGGTTGCCCCGCCCCCCTCCCACACAGCTTTATCGACGACTTACTTGATCAGCTGCACGTACGGGACTTTTTTAAGCTCCCATTTCTTGGTGTTGCGGTCATACTTCGAATTCACGAACACTTTCCAGTTCTGGTCGTCCACGAAGTTGTAATCCGCGCGGTAGTAGTAGCCCGGATAACGGGTTTCCTGGCGGAACTGGATGTGCTTCATGTGTGCCTCAGCGGCGAGGATGCGATGGTAGTTCTCCCACGCGCGCAGCAGCTCGTGCAGGTCCTTGGCGCGCATCTTGAGGGAGTCTTCCTTCAGCATCTCGAGCTTGGCTTCGCAGATTTCGAGCAGCTTGGCGTTGGTCTGGTAGTAGGTCGACACACCCGCGCAGTATTCGTCCATGATCTTCTGCAGGCGGAACTGCAGCATCTTGGGCGTGACATAGTGCGGATTGATGTCGATTGCCGTGGTGTAGTCCTTATGCTCCAGGAACGTTTTCACCGGACGGTAGATCTCGTCCACCAGTTCCTGCACTGTGCGCGCCATCTCGGGCTTCCAGTCCTTGTTGTCCATGACGAACTTGACCATGCCCTTGGCGGCGATGCGGCCTTCGGCGTGCGAACCGGAGGAGAACTTGTGACCGGAGGCGCCCACGCCGTCACCGGCGGTGAACAGGCCCTTGACGGTCGTCATGGAGCGGTAACCCCAGCTCCACTCCTTCGGTGCGCCGACGTCGGTAGGGCCGGAAACCCAGATGCCGGCGCAGCCGGCATGCGAGCCCAGCAGGTATGGCTCCGTTGGCATGATTTCGGAAGGCCGCTTGTCCGGCTCGATGTTCTCACCGGCCCAGATGCCGCACTGGCTGATGGTCATGTCGAGGAAGTCTTCCCAGGCTTCCGCCAACAGATGCTGCACTTCCTTGGGTGTCATGTTCTTGGCGAGATTGGCCAGCGCCGTCGGGGTGTCCATGATGATCGGGCCGCGGCCGGCGCGCATCTCTTCGAGCATGATGTGGTTGCGCAGGCAGGTGCCCGGGACGCCTTGGCCGTATTTCCCGAAGCGTTTTTCGTCCTTGATGATGTCACCGCGCAGGGCGTTGTAATCCTCGCCCATGCCATTGGCCACCTTGGCCTTGAACAGCAGGAACCAGGCGCCGACCGGGCCGTAGCCGTCCTTGAAGCGGGCCGGCACGAAACGGTTTTCCATCATGGTCAGTTCAGCGCCGCATTCGGCCGCCATCGCGTAGGTGCTGCCCGCGTTCCACACCGGGTACCAGGCGCGGCCGCCGCCTTCCCCGACGGAGCGAGGACGGAACACGTTCACCGCACCGCCACACACCAGCAGGCAGGCCTTGAACTTGTAAATGAACAGAGTGTTGTCACGTACCGAGAAACCGGCGGCGCCGGCCACACGGTTCGGATCGTTCTTGTCAGTGACCAGACGCACGATGAACACGCGCTCCTGGACGTTTTCCATGCCCAGGGCCTTCTTCGCAGCCTCGGCGACGATCCATTTGTAGGACTCGCCATTGATCATGATCTGCCACTTGCCCGAACGTACCGGCTTGCCACCTTGCGTCAGCGGCTTGCCTTCGTCGCCTGGCTGCTTCCATACCGGCAGGCCCCATTCCTCGAAGTGATGCACCGAGTCGTCCACGTGACGGCCGACGTCGTACACCAGATCTTCGCGGGTGATGCCCATCAGGTCGTTGCGCACGTAGCGTACGTAGTCGGCCGGATCGTTCTCGCCGCAATAGGTGTTGATGGCGGACAGGCCCATCGCCACGGCGCCGGAGCGGTCCATGGCGGCCTTGTCGACCAGCTTGACCTTGAGGTTATGACCCTTGGCCTTGGCGGCCTCGGCCCACTGTCCGATTTCATACGCGGCGCCGCACGCCGCCATGCCGCCGCCGATGATGAGAATGTCGACCTCTTCCTCAACCACCTTCGGATTTCCAAAAGTACCTTCTGCCATGATGTTCACCTTCTGTATGCGGCGATCGTGCCGGGGCACTCGTCCCCTCTTGGCCGGTTCGCCGGTTAGTTGTTGAAATTAACCGCTGATCAGCTGGCTGCGATCCGTTTTGTGAATGCTGTTCGCTGAATAGAACTCGATCTCGTCGATCTTGCTGACGTCGGCCTTGGGCTTGCCCTCATACGGCTTGATGGAGCCTTCCGGCGTGGTACGGATCGGGAACTTGAAACGCTTGATGCTGCCGTTGCGGAACTTGATGGTCCACATAATCGAGTCAGTACCACGCAGCGGTTGCACCGAGCCGCCCAGCGGAACGATGTCGGCGTAGTGACGGCATTCGATCGCTTGTTGCGGGCAGATTTTCACGCAGGAATAGCATTCCCAGCACTGCTCCGGCTCCTGGTTCCAGGCCTTCATCGCATGGCCGGTTTCGGAACCGTCCTTATCAAGCTTCATCAAGTCGTGAGGGCAAATGTACATGCAAGCGGTCTTGTCCTGACCCTTGCAGCCATCGCATTTGTCGGTACGTACGAATGTTGGCATGGTGTTACTCCATCTATAAGGTTGCAGTTAAAAAACGGTTTATGAAATTAACGAACTCAAATATCTTGCTTGACGCTTATCGGCCCGAATGGCCGGTAAGCTTGACTTCGACCTTTTCGGTCAGACTACCGTAATAGGTACGTAGGATTTCCAGCACCTCGGGACGCGAGAATTTGCTGGACACTTCCTCGCCTTCGGACAATGCCTTGCGCAGCTTGGTGCCGGACAGCAGGATGCGGTCCTTGGCTTCGTGCGGACAGGTACGCATGGAAGCCATGCCGTCACACTTGTCACACCAGAAGGTCCAGTCTATCTTGAGCGCCTTGGTCTCGAGCGCATTCTTCGGGATTTCGTCGAAGATCTTATGCGCATCGAACGGACCGTAGTAATCACCCACGCCGGCATGGTCGCGCCCGACGATCAGATGCGAACAGCCATAGTTCTGGCGGAACAGCGCGTGCAACAGCGCCTCGCGTGGACCGGCGTAGCGCATGTCCAGCGGATAGCCCGCTTGGATAACAGTGTTCTTCACGAAATATTTATCAATCAGGGTCCCGATAGCCTTGGAACGCACGTCGGCGGGGATGTCGCCGGGTTTGAGTTTGCCGAGGAGGGAGTGGATCAACACGCCGTCGCAGGTTTCGATGGCGACTTTGGCAAGGTATTCATGAGAGCGGTGCATCGGGTTGCGGGTCTGGAACGCGGCCACGGTGGACCAGCCGTTTTTCTTGAACATCTCGCGAGTTTCGGCGGGGGTGAGAAATTGGTCGCCGTATTCCTGCTTGAACGTGCCGGTGGAAAGCACCTTGATCGGGCCGGCGAGATTGATCTCGCCCTGTTCCATCACCATCTTGACGCCGGGATGTTCCAGATCGGTCGTCTTGTACACCATCATGCACTCATGCGCCTTGTCGATGGTGTATTTCTCGGAGACTTTCATCGTGGCCAGGATCTCGCCGGACTCGCTGTCCACCAGCGCCACGTCAGTGCCGGTCGTGATACCGTCGGCAGTGGTTTTGTCGGTGGAGAGGGTGATCGGGATCGGCCAGAACAGGCCATTGGTCATTTTCATGCCATCGCACACTTCTTCCCAGTCAGCGTGCGTCATGAAACCGTCGAGGGGGGTGAATCCGCCGATGCCCATCATGATGACATCGCCGGTCTCGCGCGAGGTGATTTTTACTTTTGGCAGGGATTGAGCGCGCTTCTTTTCTTCGGTGAGCGCCGCTCCTTGGATAAGCAGGGGTTTCAGTTCCCCGCCGCCGTGTGGATTGACCAATTTGGACATAGAGAGCCTCTTCCCCTTTATTATCGAAGTCGTGTGAATTAACGATGTTCTGACAACTGGGCCGCGAAACTTTATAGTGTCGCGGTTCGCAAACCTAATAAGATTTACTAGGACTGCTCATAAGTTTCACTTATTTACAGTGATTGCGTCGATCCCCGTATAACTTGGGCGTTCGCTGAAATTGATACATCTGTGAGAGGGCCATAGCAGGCCCCTTTTTAAGCGAGCGTTGGTATTCTATCGTAGTTTGCAGAAGGGGTCACCCTAGTGCAGATATGGGTTTTAAACATGAGTATTACAGTCAGGTTCTTTGCCAGCCTTCGCGAGCGCAGCGGAAGGGACCGGGACAGTCTCGATAGCAAAGGCATTCGTGGCGTCGCCGATGTTTGGAATCGCGTGATGTTAATTTCCCTGTCCGGGGCAATACGCAGATAGCGCTGAACATGAAAAATTCGCGCCCCGACCCAGGGACGGCGTTGGGGGGGGCTTGCAATTAACCGAGTGAGGGGCGTTACGCCCGCGATTAATTCTTGGCTGCGGTGGAAGGATTTGTTACCGGCGTTTTATTTTTCAGCTCGCGATAACGTTTCAGTTCCGCGGCGTATTGCTCACGCAGCGCTTGCTGCTCCTGGCGCTTCGAGACGACCGCACCTTCGTGTCGCGCGATCTGGCTCTTGGTCAGCTCGATGTTCTTCGTCGTGGTTGTCGCCGCCTTGCTATCCTTGCCTTCATCCGCCGCCTGTGCCTCCATGCGCCCGAGCGCGCCGCGCAGCGACTTCAGTGTTTCCTCGCTGGCCTTGATCTGGGATTCGATCTGCGCGATTTTGCGATCGCGGATATAGAGAATATCGTCTTCCACGCCATAGGTGGCCAGCAACAGGGCATCCCTGCGTGCCTGTTCCTCGGCACGCTGGCGTTCCGCCGCGATACTTTCCTGCTGTGCTTCGCGTTCCTTCAGTTCCTGTTCGGTTGGTGGTGCGGCGATCACCTTCTTGGTCGTGCCCCCATCGGTCATGACCGTGATCTTGGATTTGGCGCATTCCTCAGCGGCGGTGTCGCCGTAGTGCCACC
>DATCZH010000201.1:0-3487 GCA_036526015.1 Sulfuricaulis sp. | reverse complement strand
AATAGGCATGAATCATTTCCACTGCGCAAGCCGGAACGTCGAGCGCTTCATCCGGTGCGTTTACCGCCTGGCCGGCGGCGTATACCAGGCTGGCGCGAACGCGCTTCCCACCGCCAAGTGTGGCATAGCGCATCGCATCGTGCAGGGGGGATGACGGCTCGGTGACGGGCGGCAATCGCACTTCGAGTGCGCGTTCCACGCGCTTCTGAAACTGCCGGAGCCGTTCGGGGTAAGCGGACAAAGCCGCGCTACCTGTCTTCGTTTTCGAGAGGCTCGGTGGTGAATTCACCATTTTTCTGGATCAGTTTTTCAACGCGTTGTTCCGCCTCGCGCAGGCCCTGCTGGCAGGCGCGTGTCAGCTCAATGCCGCGTTGAAAGGATTTCAGGGATTCCTCCAGCGACTGCTCGCCAGCTTCCATTTTTTCCACTATTTTCTCCAGCTCCGCCAGGGCGGCTTCAAAGTTGGGAGCGGGGGTAGATTTCTTTGCCACGGGGGTCTCCGAAAGACATATGCCGACAAGGGTTAAGCTATCGCACAGCAGCCAATGGCGTCAATTCGATTAATCTGATCGGCGATAAGGTAATAGTGCGAGAAACCGGGACGTCACGGGTCTGTATTGGCACGCAGTGTTGATGTTAGTCAAGGTCATGACAGTCCCCGCCTGATACGAATAAACTTTACAGGTAGCGCTCCCAGGAAAATCATCGGTATGAAATTTGTGCGACGGGCCGGACAATGGTTTTTCCTGCGCCTGGAGAACCTGTTTAACGTTATATTCGGCGACCGTCTCAATCCCCTGTATCATCTGGGCGCTATCGCCTTTCTGATGACCTGGATTGCCGTGGTCAGCGGCGTTTACCTGTACATTTTTTTTGATACCGGTGTGAAAGAGGCGTATGCCTCCGTCGAGCGCATCACACACGAGCACTGGTATATCGGCCAGATCATGCGCGGCCTGCACCGTTACGCCTCGGACGGCATGGTGCTGGCGATGGGGCTGCACATGTTGCGCCACTTCGTGTTCGATCATTACCGCGGCTTTCGCTGGTTCTCCTGGATCACCGGCATCTTCGTACTGTGGTTGGTGTATGCCTCCGGCATTAACGGCTTCATGTTGCCATGGGACCGGCTGGCACAATTCGTCACCATCGCGACGGCAGAATGGCTCGACTGGTTGCCGATTATCTCCGAACCGATGGCGCGCAATTTTCTGATGGAAGGCAGCGTGAACGACCGGCTTTTCTCGCTGCTGGCCTTCATGCACATCGGTATTTCGCTGATCCTCTTGCTGGTACTGTGGGTGCACACGCAGCGCGTGACCAAGGCACAAACCAATCCGCCCCGATACCTCGCGCTTCCGCTGCTGCTGGCACTGATCGTCCTCTCTCTTGTCTGGCCGGTGATGAGCCAGGGACCGGCAAATCTGGATACGCTGGTCACAACCCTCCAGCTAGACTGGTTTTATCTGCCGATCTATCCCTTGGTCTATGTCTGGTCGCCGAAGGAGGTGTGGTGGCTTGTCCTGGGTGGCACCGGATTGCTCGCACTCTTGCCCTGGCTGCCGCCGGTGCGGCGTACCGCCACCAGGGGATTCCAGCTCACTCTGCGTCCCGGTGATGAAACGGTATCGGTAAAACTGGGAGAGACGATCCTCGAAGCCGGATTGCGCGGCGGTATCGCGCTGCCGTACGAGTGCCGCAGCGGCGGTTGTGGCGAGTGCAAGTGCACCGTGCTGCAGGGCAGGGTGGATCATGGTGTGTATCAGCCGGGAGTGTTGACGGAGGCGGAGCGCCAAGCGGGCAAAGTGCTGATGTGCTGCGCCACGCCTCTTTCTGACCTCGATCTCGAATGCGAAAACATCGGCGTGGTACGTGACATTCCGATACGCACCTTCATGGCGCGCGTGCAGAAGCTGGAACGCCTGACAGAGGACGTCATGCGCGTGATGCTCAAATCACTCGATCCGGAACCGGTGCGGTTCCATGCCGGACAATACATCAATATCGTGCTCGAGGACCGCGAGCGGCGCGCGTTTTCCTTCGCCACCGCGCCGCACGAATCCGAATTGATAGAGCTTCACATCAAACTGATTCCCGGTGGAGCGTTCACGACTTATGTCTTCAATGCCATGAAGGAGGGCGATATCCTGCGCTGCGAGGGACCGCTGGGTTCATTCTATCTGCGCGAGGACAGCGACCGGCCGATCATTTTTGTCGCCGGTTCCACCGGTTTCGCCCCGGTCAAGAGCATGCTGGAGCACGCGTTTCATACCGGCCACAGGCGGAAGATGTATCTCTACTGGGGCGTTAAATCGGTCAATGATTTCTACATGAAGGCATTGCCCGAACGCTGGGCGCAAGAACACGATAATTTTAAATTCGTTCCGGTGTTGTACGAACCGTCACCTGCGGACAATTGGACCGGGCGCACGGGGACGGTGCACGAAGTCATTTTGCAGGATTTCCCAAATATGCAGGGCTGCGAGGTCTATGCCTGCGGGTCGGTGAGCATGGTCGAGACGGCCCATTTGGCATTTTTGCAGAAGGGCATGACCGAAGACCGTTGCTTCTCGGATGCCTTCAATTTCGCGCCGCACATCAAGGGGCAGGACGGGGAGATAGTACGTTCGTCAGAATGAGTTTCCATGTTTCCTATTCAAAACGGCCGGGCTTGTGGAAAAGAATCGCCATGTCGGCTCCCAACCCCTCCCGGCCATTCATCATCCGGAGAATCCAGCCGGCAAACCTGTTGAATCAAGAATAAGAATAAGTACAGAGACTCAACCGCTGGAGACAGGCACGAACAGTAACCACCTTGCCCACCCCCAACCCCTTGAAACACCGCCTCTAAAATAGTTTTCAGGAAGCGGTCGCCGTGCCAGGTTGCCTCCCAAGGCGCGGCCCCCGCGCTTCAACTCGCATTATGGATATTGATATTCATCAACGACAGAAGAAATAAAGGGGGGAAGATTTGTTTTCGATCCTGGCCCTGCGCCAGAAGCCAGCCAAGCGCAGGAATCGTGGTGTCAGGCATCCTCTCGAGGAGGCATAAGGCCATGAAGAAAAGTATTTCCTTGTTGGTCGGTTTCTTGTTCCCGAGCCTTCTTGCCGTTTCCACCCGCGCGGTCACCAGGATCGCCCCCACCGAGGCCGGCCATGGGCTAGAGGCCTAGTGGCGATAAGTGTTAAGTTTGAGGAGGATAGGCCATGAGAACGTTTCTTCGTAGATCGGCAATCGGTATCGGTCTCGCATTGCTTTCCTCCGCGGCGTTTGCTGCGCAGCTGGAGGAAGTACAGGCCTTCGTCGGAAAGTTTGCTCTATACATCCTCGCCCTGATCGCGGTCGCGGCTGCCTTCTACATGTACACGATGCGATCGCGAGACAAGCGCGCAGCGCCTTTGACCAGAATATTCGCGGAAAGTGATACGATTCACTCGGTTGGACCCGATACCCTGGTCACGGAGTGTGTGCAAGCGATGGCCACCG
>DATCZH010000200.1:0-10236 GCA_036526015.1 Sulfuricaulis sp. | reverse complement strand
GACGTCATTTTTTGCCGTAACTTGCTAATTTATTTCGACAAGGCCACGCAATCGGATATGTTCAGGCGCATGGCGGGAGCGCTCAGGCCGGGCGGATATCTGATGCTTGGTCATTCAGAAGCCATCCATGGAATGAACGAGGTTTATCACCCCGTTGGTCACAGTATCTACCAGTTGCGGCGCAAGTTCTGATATGAAATCCCAGCAACCTACACGCGTTGTTAGCACACGACTACCGGACAATCTGGGTGTCGACCTGACGCGCATGACCATCAATATCGGCGGGCTGCATGCCAGTCGGAAGCCGCTTTTACTGGATACGATCCTGGGATCCTGCATTGCCGCCTGCCTGTACGACCCGGTAGTCGGTATGGGTGGCATGAATCATTTCATGCTCCCAGAAAGCTCCGATCCGGGAGATCCGACGAGCGCGCGCTACGGTGTCAACGCCATGGAATTGCTCATCAGCAATCTTATGAAAATTGGTGCCGACCGCCGGCGTTTTCAGGCGAAGATTTTCGGTGGCGGCCATGTGCTCAACATACGTGAAACCCTTGATGGCGTGCCACAGCGAAACATCGAATTCGTCAGGCGGTTTTTGGAAATGGAGCAGATCCCCGTCGTCCGCGAGGACTTAGGCGGTTTCCAACCACGCCGCGTCCTGTTCGAGACTCACACAGGAAAAGTTTTTCTCAAATATCTGGGCAAGACCGAAGCCGAACGGACGGCCGAGGAAGAAGTGGTGTACCTGATCAGCCTGAAGAAGCAGAAGACCGATGGAGATGTCACGCTATTCTGATATGAACAGCGCGAAAAAAATCAAGGTCCTTATCATTGACGACTCGGCGGTCATGCGTCAGGTCTTAACGTCTGTGCTGCAACATGATTTGAATATCCAAGTCGTCGGGACGGCGCCAAATCCCATTGTCGCACGCGACAAAATCAAGTCGCTCAACCCCGATGTTTTGACACTCGATGTCGAAATGCCGGGTATGGACGGCATTACTTTTCTTGAAAAACTGATGCGCTTGCGTCCCATGCCGGTAGTGATGGTTTCTTCGCACACGGAAAAAAGCGCAATGGCAACATTGCGTGCGCTGGAACTTGGCGCTGTCGATTTTGTTACCAAGCCATACGGCGGGATACGGGAAGGGATGACCCCCGAAGTGATGAAGGAGATCCGCGCCAAGGTTCGCGCAGCGGCCAATGCCCATTTGCGTACTGAGACGAGAGTGCCAACGGTCAAGCCCATCCTGCCGAAGATGTTTTCCTCCAAAAAGGAATGCCGCAACGGGATTATTGTTATAGGCGCTTCGGCCGGTGGCACGCAGGCCATTACCGAAGTCTTGGCAAAGCTACCGCGGAGCACTCCTGGCATTGCCATCGTGCAACACATGCCGCCGAAATTCACCGCATCATTCGCTGAGCGGCTCAACAACCAGTGCGACCTTGAGGTCAGCGAAGCCAAAAGTGGTGACTTGCTCAAGCCAGGTATTGCCCTGATTGCCCCGGGCGGTTATCACATGTCCATCACACGCGCTCCCTGCGGATTTGCCGTCCGGGTCTACCATGATGAACCGGTAAAACGACACCGTCCTTCGGTTGACGTCTTGTTTGAATCTGCGGCAAGCGTTGCCGGTAAGGACGCGATGGGCATCTTGCTCACAGGGATGGGCAGTGACGGCGCTATGGGTTTGCACGCCATGAAGCAGGCAGGCGCCAATACCATCGCGCAGGACGAAAAAAGCTGCGTGGTTTTCGGGATGCCGGAACAGGCGATCCGCCTTGGCGCCGTGGGCCAAGTTGTACCGCTCGACCGTATCGCCGACGCCATCAATATCTGGTCGCAGCCGGTGGACAATCCGGACAGAATCCTTCGGCAGGACAAATCCGGATAGTCCAGCTTTTACCTATCAGGTAAATCTGCTTTGAGATATACAGCATGTATCACTGGATGGGAACGAGTCCCTTCCACCACTTCACATTTTCCGCTGTAATATCCCCATGTTTGCTGAAGGCGCCGTGCGTAAATAACCCGTTATTCAATGGGTCATTGGTTATCCTCCCAATTCACGGTTATAGCAATGGGGCAGGGACGTAAGGTATAAGGGATCATTCAGCGTATTAACTATTGCACTAATGAATTAGCCAAGCCTGAAAGCGGGGAGTTGTACAATGGTTAAAGGACTAGCATGACTCATCTTCGAGTCGTATTGATCAAGCCGAGTAAGTATGGCATTGACGGTTCGGTAGAACGTTTCAGAAAGGGATATATGCCCAATGCCACTTTGTGGCATATCGCCAGTTTGACTCCCAAGACTATCGACAACATACCGGTAGAAATCCACACCGTCGACGAGTACGTGTGGCAGGATCTTAGCTACTTCCAGTTGCTGCACCAGGACCCTCAGGTAATCACGCTGGTTGCACTTGTAGGTGTCCAGTCCCACCAGTTTCATCGCGCGCTCGACCTAGCTGCCTACGCGCGACACCATGGGGTGCGCCATTGCATCATCGGTGGACCGCATCCCATGACCTGCGATACCACTTCCCTTCAAGGCCGGGGAGTCAGTTTCGCTCTAGCCGAGGCGGAGTTGATTTGGTCACAGATTCTGGAAGATGCGTTGGCGGGAGAGTTGCGGCCCGTGTATGGGGCGGGGCGTCGTTGGACGGAACAGTTGCCGGATCTGGTGATCAATCCTCCCAGTCCGGCCGATCTCACACGATACGGCGCACCCATACTCGGCCTTTATCCCGTTCGGGGATGCCCATACAAATGTAATTTCTGCTCCGTCATCAAGATCTCCGGTCAACAAGTGCGCAGCCCGACGGTTGAAAGCACGCTTGAAAGTTTGCGGCGCGCTAAACGTGGCGGCGTCAAAATCGTCAAGTTCGTATCTGACAATTTTAACAAGTTTCCTCAGGCCCGTGAGCTGCTGCAGGCGATGATCGACGAAGACTTGGATCTGAAGTTTTATTGCCAATGCGATACGCAGATTGCAAAAGATTCCACGCTTGTAGAATTGCTCGGCAAGGCAAGATGTTATGAGATGTTCGTGGGAGTCGAATCCTTTAATCGCAGAACGCTCAAGGCTGCCGGCAAGCATCACAATCATCCGGAACACTACGCTGAGATCATTCGCCTGTGCAACAATGCCGGGATCCGACCCCATTTCTCCAATATCATCGGATTCCCCGACGATGATGAACAGGAAATCCAGCACCATCTTGAAGTCTTGAAGACGCTGCGTCCTAGAATCGCATCATTTTATATCCTTACGCCTATTCCCGGCACGGAACAGTATGACGATTTTCGCACGGAAGGACGGATCTCGGAGATAAATCTTGACCGGTTCGATGGCAGCTGTGCTACCTGGACGCACCCACATCTTTCTCGTGATCGCCTCGAGGATTTGCTTTACCGCAGCTATACCCAATATTACGGATTTCTGCTAAAGAAGGGTGGACTGCCAGACGATGATTTGCGTTTTGCTGTCTTCAGCCGATATACCGCGGGCCTGCGAAGGCACCCAATGGCGGGAGGCTACGACAGAATACGAGTGGACGCGCTGGGAGACTATGTTTCCTTGCGCCGAAAAACTTTCGACATTAACTTTGCTCCGCTTCCGGAAAGCCTGCGTCTCTCTGTCGAAGACGAAGCGCTCAATCGCCGAGCAAACTGGCGCGTTAACCGTCAGAAGACCCAGGCTACTGTAAATTGATGTTCAGGAATGAAAACCAGGTAATGATAAATGCAGTTTCTTTAACCCAAGGATTTACTATTTATGAATGTTAGTGTTCAGGAACGAGTGCTTAGAGTAATTTCCGAAGTATTGGATCAGAAACAAAACGAAATAAGACTAGATGTCTCGCTGCGTGACGAACTTCAGGTGGACTCGCTGAAGCAAATGACGCTGTTTATCGCTCTGGAAGATGAATTTCAGCGATCCATCCCCCCGGAAGAAGCGGATGGGCTTGTAACAGTCAATGATGTCATAGAATTTATCCAGAGGAAGTTGAAAGAACCCTCCCTGATATGAACCGGCGCGTGGTAATCACCGGAGCCGGTGTCATCAGCTCGATCGGCACGGGTGTGGACGATTTCTGGCATCACTGTCTCATAGGGAAATCATCGGTTGCGCCTATCCCCGCACACTGGAATCGCCATGCCGATTTCAGGTCGCGCCTGTGGTCACCGCTGCCGGAGTTTAACCCCGAGTCCCTGGGTATTGCGAAAAGCGAGCGACTGCAACTCGACCCGGTGACCATGTTGTCCCTCGCTGCAACGCGCCTGGCGCTGAAACATGCCGGGTTCGAGGCGATGCCAGCCGAAGATCGTGTTCGTGCTTTCACACTGATTGGAAACGACAGTGCACGTTCCGGGGTATTTTTCGGAACCGGACTTGGCGGTGCGTTCACATTTCTCCAGAACCATACCCACCACCTCTTGCGCAATCCACGCGCAGTTCTCTCGGAATATGTCGGAAAAAAGGCCCCAGCCGAAGATCGGGAAATGCTGAAAAGCGTCATCGAACACTTGAGTCATGGAATCCGATTCAATCCATTCGAAGTATCTATGGTCATGCCGAACGCCCCGGCTGCGGCGATCGGCATCAAATATGGCCTTACCGGCCCGAATGAAACCTTTTGCGTGGCTTGCGCCTCGGGCACCGTTGCGGTCGGCAATGCCTATCGTGCGGTACGTGACGGCCGTGTAGATGTTGCTATAAGCGGTGGTTGTGAATTCTTTGGGGATGAACATGGCCACATTTTCCGAAGTTTTGATGTGGCAGGGACGCTCGTGCGAGATTGTGAAAATCCTGATACAGCAAACCGCCCATTCGACGAAAAGCGATCGGGATTTCTATTCAGTCAAGGCGGGGCCGCTGTGCTCGTGCTGGAAGAATTTGAACATGCCCGGAGTCGCGAGGCGGTGATCATGGCGGAACTTGTCGGTTTCGCTGAATCATTTGACGCACATTCCATGATGAGCCTGGCCCCGGGTGGAGTACAGATCGAACGCATGCTCCACATGGCTCTCGCTGACGCCAAACTCAATCCGGCGGATGTCGATTATGTAAATGCTCATGGCACCGGAACACGAAACAACGACGAGACTGAGGCCCAGGTGATCGACCGGGTGTTAGGCAAGTCTGTACCTGTCAATTCCACCAAATCGCTGCTCGGCCATACAATTGGTGCCAGTGGCGCCTTCGAGGCCATCGTTACCGCCTTGACTTTGCGTGATGGAAAAACGCACATAAATAGAAATCTTGAAACGCCCGCACATGATCTTAACTTTGTCCGACACGTCAAGAACTTTGACCCGGAAATCGGATTATCACAGTCTTTTGCCTTTGGTGGCCATAATGCGGCTGTGGTGATGCGCCGATACACCGACCGAGTTAATTCAACCTGACTCCCTTGCTGTACATGTCATTTGTGCCAATTCGCAAGTGTTTCCGCCCGTATTAGTCTTCAGGCTCATCCCTCATTGCCATCCTTGGCGTGCTGAAACGAGCATTGGTAGTGCACTTTTTTAAATACGTTTTGGCTTGTTTTTTTGCATATGGGCAGTGATACTAGTTCGACGTCAGGGGATTCCCGGTTGCCGCTGACGACAAGCTACACCGGCTTTAGGATGGAGGGAGGGCGGCAAAATGGACGCCATGCAGCATTTCAGCACGGGCTTTGCTCAGGATATTTATCGCGATCTGAGCACGCGATACGATCCAGAGCAGCGAGCCATGTGGTGCTATATGCAACCAAGTTTCCGTCCCTGTTGCACCCCTGAGCTGATCTCTGAATTACAGCACTTCTATCGGCTCATCAGACAGAACGTCACTTCTGATCGTGAAAGCGGAATACACGATGGTATCCGTTTTCTTGTCCTCTCGTCGCGTGTACCCGGCATTTTTAACCTCGGTGGCGATTTGGCGCTGTTCCTTAAACTGATTCGTTCGGCTGACCGGGAAGGCCTGTACCAATATGCCAAATCCTGTATTGACTTATTGCATATCGGTTATCACATGCCGATAACCACCATTGCCCTGGTGCAGGGCAATGCTTTCGGTGGGGGGTTCGAGGGCGCGCTGAAATGTCGTGTGTTGATTGCGGAACGGCAGGCACAGATGGGATTGCCTGAAATCCTTTTCAATCTCTTTCCGGGAATGGGAGCCTACAGTCTGCTTGCGCGCCGCCTCGACCCGGTGCGCGCCGAGCGATTGATCTTGAGTGGCCGTATGTATTCGGCAGAAGAGCTATTCGAAATGGGCGTTGTGGATGTGCTCGCCGAAAAAGGGGAGGGTGAAGAGGCTGTTCAGACTTACATGAAAAAGCACAGTCGCGCGCATAATGGTTATGAGTCCATTCATAAAATCCGCCAGATTTATCACCCCATCAGCTACGATGAGCTTATACGCATAGCCGATATTTGGGTGGACGCGGCGTTGAAATTGAACGAGAGGGACCTGCGTATCATGGAGCGAATAGCGAAATCGCAGGAGAAACTGGCCGTGCTACGGCCCGGCACTGCTCAAGTAAAACAGCTCGCCTAAACCGAGTAGTCCCCGGCCAACTCCTGGCAAGGCTTTAAGATAGTTATCCTGCTGCGCGTCGTTTCAAGTATGCCCGCAGTTCGTAACGTGCGGATTCATACTGTGTAACCAGGTCATGCATCAGTGAAGTGGATTCCTTGAACAGGGTTTCTTCCTGCATTTCACCAATCACGGTGCAGGCATCGTATAGCGCCTGTGCCCCGACGCTACCCGCACTTCCCTTTACGGCATGCACTAAATCCTTGAAATCCGCGAGACGTTTATCCCTGAGAGCGGTTTTCATGTCATTGAGCATTATTTCCGTATCCTGCAAGAAACCGTTAATAAGATCAGGGATGAACGATGAGCGCTTGCCCATGATTTCGAGACTGGCGAGTGTGGCGTCGTTCAGGATATGACCTGACAGCATGGTGATGGCTGGTGGCGTCTCCTGAACCGTTGTCGTTTCTCTTGCTATCTTGTCCGTTGATTTCATCTCCCGTTTCGGCGCAATGCGATCAATCTGATCGAGCAATTTCGCAGGATCGATCGGTTTAGTCAGATAGGCGTCAACACCGGCTTCCCGACATTCATTCATAGCCTCGGTGGTGGCATTTGCCGTGAGGATCAGGAAATGAACAGGATTGTCCTTGGGAGCGGAAAACCGGTGAATTTTTACAACTTCCAAGCCGCTGACGACAGGCATTTGCATATCCAGTATGACTAAGTCGTAATTTTCTTTACCCAAGGCTTCCAGCGCCTGTTCCCCGTTCGCAACAATGAGAGGGTGGTGTCCCGCGCTCTCAAGAATCTTACGGATGACCTTTTGATTAATGACGTTGTCTTCCGCAACCAGGATCTTGAGCCCGGACTGCCTGAGCCCGGCATATCGCTTGTAACGGTCATTCAGCAAAATGACATCTTCACTTTCATAATTATGTGCGATGGTGCTGGCATGCAAAGCGTTGAAAAGTAGTCTCTTTTCGACAGGATTTTCCAAAACATACGAATACCCGGCTTTCATATACTCCTCTGCGGACTTGTTGTCTCCGCTTTCACGGATCAGCACGTGCGAGATATTGGTCAGCATGGATTCCTTACGAGCCGCCATGATGAATTGCAGCGGATACATGTCCAGTCGCTGCTGGTCCAGCAACACCATGTGAAAGGGATTGCCGCTGTGGGCAGCGTTAACAAGGAGGGCAAAGGCCTGGGCGGTATTTTCCGCAATGGTCAGTTCAACTTCCCAGATCTTCAGATAGCCAAAAATCGTTGAGCGGTTGTTGGTGTCGGAAGAAATCATCAGCACTCGGGTATCTACCAGCTTCTCTGCGCTTGCCAGCATTTGGGACGATAGTGCTTGCTTTTCGAACTTGATAACGCACCAGAAAGTTGATCCGACGCCAGGACTGCTATGAAATCCGATCTGTCCACCCATCAGTTCCACCAGTTGTTTGGCGATAGCGGTGCCGAGACCCGTGCCGCCATACCGCCGCGTAGTGGTTTCATCTGCTTGCTTGAAACTTTCGAATATATGAGCTTGAGCTTCATGCGGTATTCCAATGCCCGAATCTGAAACTTCGAATCGGATGGTGGCGCTGGTAATGTCCTCGCCGAGCAGCCGAACACGAATATCAATTTCACCACGTTCCGTGAACTTGATGGCATTACCCACCAGGTTGATCAGAATTTGGCGTATGTGTAGCGGGTCACCACGCAAGAGATAAGGAGTCTCCGGCGAAATATGGACGTAAAAAGCCAGACCCTTGGTATGTGCCTGTGGCGCCAGCATTGTCGCAACACTGTTAACCAGCCCATGCAGGTCGAAATCGGTGGTCTCAAGCGTGAGCTTGCCTGATTCGATCTTGGATATATCCAGAACGTCTTCAATAAGTGTGAGCAATGTCCGTGCTGAGGCATGAATGGTTTGCGCGTAGTCTTTTTGATCTGGCTGGAGTGAAGTGCCCATCAGCAGATGGCTCATGCCGATGACACCGTTAAGAGGTGTACGTATTTCGTGACTCATGTTAGCCAGAAAACGGCTTTTCGCCTGATTGGCATCTCTTGCCTGGGCGGTTGCCGAATGCAATTGGCGCGTCAGGCTTGCCACGTACATCGGTAGCACGATCAGCGAGATGAGAAGACCCGCGCCCAAAGTGCCATGAGCGCTCCAGTACTCAGAGTAGGTAACGACAATAGTAAATCCGATCACACTTAGGAATGTGGCAATATACAAATAGCCAGACCCGAAACGGAAACCGTTACCAAATGCAACCCATAAATATATACCGAAGAAAGGTGCGCCAATCTCTCCGAATATGTAAAGCACACATGTTGTTGATGTCATGTCGGAAATAATCCCGAAGACCCTGCGTACGATAGAAATCTGCGGATATATCAGTATCCAGAATATGATTCCGAAGGAATAGAGAAGAATAAATAAGCAGAGATATAAGGCGGGTGACAAGCCTTGATACATGGATTTATCAATTGCGACAGAAAGAAAAAAATATCCAGAAGCAATTATTGCAATCACAAGACGTATTAATGCTTGTTGATGCTCGCTGTCATGGCGTTTTGAGAGTCGTGCGCGAATTATCGCGAATAGGCTATGGAAAACCTGCGTTGCGGTGGGATCACTGCGCATTTGAATTAGCCGTTGTCGACTTCGGGTAAATCAAGAAACTTCTCGCGCACACGCATGATCTTTTCAAACTGTGCATGGAAGGCATCGATGCAATCCGGATCGAAGTGTTTACTGCGTTCCGAACCCAGGTAATTAAGCGCCTCCTGTGTCGACCACGCATTCTTGTATGGGCGCACCGAGGTCAGGGCATCAAAGACGTCTGCCACGGCCACGATACGGGCTTCCAGGGGGATTTCATAACCGCGCAACCGGCTCGGGTAACCGGATCCGTCATAGCGCTCATGATGACCCAGGGCGATCACAGCGCCCAATTGCAGATATTTGGAAGGGCTGTCTTTCAAGATTTCATAGCCGATCCTTGCGTGGGTCTGCATGACATTTAGCTCGTTGGGATCGAGTTTCCCGGGCTTGAGAAGAATACCGTCGGGGATGCCGATCTTGCCAATGTCGTGCATGGGAGCGGCGATTTCGATGACATGGCAGTCGCCTTCCGGCAGTCCGATTTTTTCTGCCATCAGGCGCGAAAACTTTGCCATGCGGATAACATGGTTGCCGGTTTCTTCATCGCGGTATTCGCCGGCCTTCGCCAGCCTCAGCAGGGTTTCATGCTCGCGTATTCTGATTTCCATCGTTGCTTCGTTGACTCTCGATTCCAGTAGAAGCGCGCGGTTTTTGACGATCCGCTGATGATGGCTGAGCAGAAGAAGATTGCGGCAGCGTGCGCGGCATTCCGTGTGATCAATCGGTTTGTTCAGGAAATCCGTGGCGCCGGCATCGAGCGCTAGGTAGCGAATTTCCTTGTCTTCCACTGCCGTGACCATGACCAGGGGAGTATCGGCGTGAAGTTCGCGAAATCGACGTGTGAATTCGACACCGTCCATCTGTGGCATTTTATAGTCGGTGAGCACGAGATCAGGCTGATGCTCCTTGGCCCAGTCCAGAGCAGATAGCGGATCGGCGAACGACTTGACTTCAAGATGATCGTCCAGAGTTATAACGAGCTGTTCGAGGATTTTCCTGCTCGTGAACTGATCATCGATAATTAATATGCTG
>DATCZH010000199.1:0-9394 GCA_036526015.1 Sulfuricaulis sp. | reverse complement strand
GAAGTCACAAATTATGACGCTGCAGGCCTCACCGCTGCATACCGTGTCATTACGGTACGCTTCTCGAACTTCAACCCCGTTGATACACGCCGCACAAATTGAGCAGCGCTCGCTGTGGCGAATTGTGAAAAGAATCCTTGGCGTCGCCCTATCCATCGCGACAGTACTGCTCGTCGGCTGCAGCGATAGTTTGAGCAGTAGCAATTCAAAGCCCGGCAGTGGTTGGATTGGTGGCGGTGGATGGATCGGCCAGCCGCAGCCACCCAGCGCCGCGCCTCAGGAATCCAGTGCCCCGATTGAGGAACCGAGCACTCCGCCACAGGCGCCCAGTGCCCCGATTCAGATACCCGGCGTTCCGATTCAGGCGCCCAGCGCTCCCATTCAGGAACCCAGCGATCCGATTCAAGAAGAACCGGTTGCCCCGATTGAGGAACCCAACCCTCCTCCAGAAGAACCAAGCGCCCCACCTCAGGTGCCTAGTCCTCCACCTGAAGAGGGGCCCAGCACTCCTCCATCGGAACCCAGCCCACCGCCTCCGGAAGCATCAGTCGTTGAATGTGGAAGCGGTATGGCTGCGCGCGATTTGTCGGGCCAGTGTCGCGCCTCTCCGCCCACGCCGGGCGCACTGGAAGCGATCGACGTAACCAACGTGGCTATGGCATCGGTCCAGTCGATTGCCGTCGCGCAGTCGGCTTCGCAACTGGTGCAGATCAGCTGGCAACCGTTCGGTAATAACACGGCGGGATATATGGTGTACTACGGCACCAGCGCCAATACCGTTAACGTCCTGGTTTCCGATTTAAGCCTTAACTCTGGTCTCATCAATCCCAGCGCCCCGAGCGTGACTTACGATTCGGTGCGCAATCTTGGTTTATACGCCGGCGATACCGTCTGCTTTCGCATCGATGCTTATAATTCGGCGCGCACGATTCTCGAACAGGTTTCTCTCGGTTGTAGAGCGATATAGCGAAATCCTAGCCAGCGCTGTCCGCTGGACCGACTGGTTAGACATTACCGCTTTTTTGCCAATTCTCAATAACATCTTTTGCCGCCCTGAATGCCTCGATGCCGGAAGGCACTCCACAATAAACCGTTGACTGAAGCAGAACTTCTTGAATTTCCTCTGCAGTACAACCGTTACGCAATGCACCATGAACATGAATCTTTAACTCTGTCGATGTCTTGAGAGCGGCCAGGGTGGCAATGTTGATTAGACTTCGTGTTCTCTTTGGGAGAACACCTCGCGTCCATATTTCACCCCAACAGTTTTCAGTAATCATGTCTTGCAATGGTTTTGTAAAATCAGTGGTGTTAGCAATTGCCTTATCGACATACTCATCGCCAAGTACCTCTCTTCTTACAGTCATACCTGCCTTATATTTATCGCTGCTCATTGTTGATACCTTCGCTTAGTTTGGATAACAAAGATTAAACACCCCATTTGCCGTTAATTAAAGCGGCATGATTCTAATAACTGCTGGGTGTCAGCATTATTTGTAATGGGATGGTTTTGTGAAACCACCGGTACTGTGACGCGTATGTGGTGCTAGTACAATAGAGTTCGCCACCAACCTTCAAGGGACCTCACCATGACAATCTCCATGTACAGGGCCTCCGTCCCGGTATTCATACACATGCTGGGAAATTTGTCGGCCATCCTCGACAAGGGCGCGGCCTTTGCCGGATGGAAGAAAATTGATCCGGCGGTGCTCATCAACAGCCGGCTTTTCCCCGACATGTTTGCGCTTAATCGTCAAGTGCAGATTGCAACCGATGTCACCAAAGGTTGCGCGGCGCGCGCTGGCCGGGCAGGAACCACCGAGTTACGCTGACACCGAGACGACTTTTCCCGAGCTCAAGGCGCGCATTGATAAAACCATCGCATTTCTGAAAACATTCAAACCCGAGCAGATCGACGGCTCGGAGGAGAAAATAGTATCACTCAAGGTGGGCGGCAAACCGATGACGTTCCAGGGGCTCCCCTATTTGCAGCACTATGTCTTGCCGAATCTGTATTTCCACACAACCACGGACTACGGCATCCTGCGCCATAACGGCGTGGAGATCGGGAAGAAGGATTATCTGGGGAAGTTCTAAAGAGTCTGTGAATAAAGAGGTCGGAGTGATATTTTTTTAATCACTCCGGCTCCTTTAACTTCAGGCAGGGTTGTTCGATACAATCGTCACCAGTACGGAAGCATCCTTGATTCCTTTGAGGGCGTGCGGATCGTCGCTCGTAAGATACACAAACTCCCCGGCTTGCAGCATTTGTTTGCGGCCCTGCGTAGTGAATTCCGCCACGCCCTCAAGACACTGCGCCGTGATCTCCCCGGGCACCTTGTGCTCGGCAATCTCGTTTCCCTTAAGCAGGATGTATCGAAACACCTGAAGATGAGCGGGTTTCACGAGAGTCACGGGGATGGAATCCTTCAACATCTTGCCCAGCGGTCGAATATCTACAATCTCGCCGGATGCGGCATGATGGAGTGCCATGAGATTTCTCCAGTGCATCAATTAACTATCATTATCACGATTTCTGTAGTCATTTTTTTATCAAGGGAATGCCATTGGGGAAGATTATCATTGTGTTTAACACTGACTTGATTCTTGGACATCACCTCCCCCATGTCCACGCCAGGCGCTCCATTATAGAGAATCCAACCGCCATATTCTTTTAATAATGCCCACTTGGGCAGCTGCTGGCGATACCATTTTTGGACTTCTTCCGGCGATGCGCTGGAGGCAAAACGAAAACCAACATCTTTGTTCCCATAGACGAAGGTAGCTTTTGAGAAGAGCGGTATACCGGCAGCCTTGATCAATTTGGAATCGGCGGATTGAAGACTTGCTGCAAATGAATTCACTGAAAAGACTAAAAACAATATGAGAAATATTTTTTTCATACCTATCTCCTTTATATTTTCAAAACATTTGAACATACGAATACGCTGGTTTTCTCAAGCGTAATGCTTAACGTTCGCGGCGGTTTGGCCGAAAAGGATCTTCTTGCCCTCTTCCGTGACGGCTGACTGGTTCATCCACGGCTTGGCCTTCTCGTAAGCGCGGATGGTGCCGGGCCGGCTGGCGACGGCTTCATGCCACCGCTTGAGATTAGGAAAGTCATTTAGGTTCTGTCCCTGCTTTTGCGGTACGACCCAGGGATAAGCGGCGATGTCGGCAATGCTGTAATCATCTCCCGCCACGAAGGCATGATCCGCCAACTGATTGTCGAGCACGCCATAGAGCCGGTTCGTCTCATCGGTATAGCGCTTGATGGCATAGGGGATCTTTTCCGGTGCATAGAGCCCGAAATGATGGATCTGTCCGGCCATGGGCCCGAGACCGCCAACTTGCCAGAACAACCACTCGATAACAGTGAGGCGGTTACGTGCATCGGCGGGGAGAAAGCGCCCTGTATTCTCGGCGAGGTAAAGGAGAATAGCACCGGATTCGAATACCGAGACTGGAGCGCCGCCGTCGGCAGGGTCATGATCGATGATCGCCGGGATCTTGTTGTTGGGACTTATCTTCAGAAACTCGGGCCTGAACTGATCTCCAGCATTAATGTTGATGGGCTTGATCTCATAAGGAAGGCCGGCCTCCTCCAGAAACATCGTAATTTTATGCCCATTGGGCGTCGGCCAATAATAGAGTTCGATCATGGATCATCTCATTTATAGTTGCTTCATGTGAACGATACTCCCGAGCTGAATTCTGGCTGGAAAGCAGTTTCGAGAGCGGTGGTTGCCCCAGTGAACCTGGTGCTCGGCGCTCCCCTTTGCTATCTCGCCATCGTCGCCGGCGCGGCGAAAAGCGAGAGGCAATGAGGTGCACTACCAGAAATAATTTTTGCCGGCGGGTGCCTGGCTGTGCACGCCAGTACTCAGTATGCAATCCGCTCAACCCGCTGATTCCGGAGGCGAAGGTGGTTGCGCCAGTTTGGATGAATTTCACTTGCGCAGCTTGCTCAGCCAGTGCTCCATCTGCTTGCCAGCCGCTTCGCGGCCACCGAGGCCGAAGGAAAGTGCCACGGCTACCGCGACGGCACCGAAGGTAAGCGCGAATGCAACGTTGACAATGTCGTCAGCGATGCCCATCGCGCGCAAACCCATCGCGATCACCAGACCGAGGATGGCAATGCGGGCGACGCTCGCGAGCGACTTGCTCCCCTTGCCACCGGCACGGGTAATCGCTTTGTAGGCGAGGCTCGCGAGCCAGAAACCGATAAGCAGGACCACGGCGCCGAGCAGGATGTTGCCGCCAAAGCTGATAAAGATGGTAACGATGTCGCGCACCTGTGTGAACTGAAGTTGGTTCGCGGCTTCCACCGTGGCGAAGAGCATGGCAAAGAACATGATGAGCATGCCGACCAGGGCTGAAGGTTTGGGTGCTTTGCTGAACGCGTCACCTATCCCGATCTTCCCGGGCAGCGCATCAAGCCCCACACTGTTTAGCAGCCGCGCGACGAGCGACGAGGCGAACTTGGCGACATACCAAGTGACAACCAGGATCAGGCCGGCGGCCACCAATTGCGGGACGGCATCGAGAATCTGTGACAGCATGTTGGTCGCAGGCCGGGACACTGCTTCGATCTGCAGCGCATCGAGGGCGGCGATCAGCGTCGGGATGAAAACGAAGATGAACACCAAAGTTCCCACCACGCGAGAAATCTGAACCTGCTGCTCGAGACCTGCCTTGTGGCCGGCTTCGTCCGCGCCTGCCGCGGCCAGCAGGTTGACTACCAGGCCGCGCAGCACCTTCGCCACAAGCCAACCAACGAAACCGATCACCACGGCAGCAAACACATTGGGAAGCACGGCGAGCGACTTGTTGATCATGCTCTGTACCGGGGCGAGTAGCCCCTCGAGGGCGTAAGCGCCGAGAATCGCAGGGATGAAAAGCAAGATCACCAGCCAGAACAGCACATTGCCGACATTCTTGCTCATCGGCTCCATGCCCGCTTTCGCGCTTAGTTTTTCATCCATCGCCGTCTTTTCCAGCACGCGCGTAACCAGCGTGCGCAGCACCGTGGCGACAAGCCAGGCGACGAGTACCAGTATCGTGCCGGCTGCCAACCTTGGCAGGTAGCCGAAGATCTGGGTCACCAGGACTTGGAACGGGTCAGAGACGAGCTCGAGATCGAGGGCATTGAGCACGCCGAGCACGGTCACCAGCAGGATCACCCAGAATACGCCGGCGGCGATGCCGGACTCGACGTTCATCTTCTGATCGGTGCTCTCCTGGATGCGCTGGTTCACTTTCAGCAACGCCAGCAAACGGATCGATGCAGCGCGCGCAATGACCGCTACCACCCAGCCGACAATCAGAATCGCCAAGGCGCCCAGGATGTTGGGCAAATGCGCTCCGAGGGAATTGGACAACGATGTGGCAAGTGCTGAGAAATCCATGGTGCCTCCATTATTAACGATTTATATATTCAGTCGATTATAAAGCACTCACTATCTGATCGAAACGTTTATATTAGGTTGTTAGTGGAATCATCAATATATACGCATTAGGCTCGATATCTGCCCATGAAATTTCTTCCGTCGGGGATGTTCGCGAATACTACTTTCAGTAAATTGAATATCTATACATTCACTTAGTTTGTTCTCGATTTCTTGAGTTGAATGATCTGACGTCGCTGTTTCTTGCTGGGACGCCCGTGGGTAAAGATGGCATACCGCCGTTCGGCGGCAAGGCGGGTTGCCAAGGCTTTGCGCGCTGCTTGGCTCGACTCACTTTCTTCATAAAGCAAGGCGGCTTGCGGCGCCGGTCCGCGTCGCGCGGAAAAGGCCCGCACGCGCACGGCGTGTTCAAAAGGGCCGAGGGAGATATGCAAAACATCGTTGATACGCAGCGCTTTGGCTGCCTTTACGCGCTCGCCATTGAGCTTGACCTTGCCGCCCGCCACTGCCGCCGCGGCCAAGCTCCGAGTCTTGAAGAACCTCGCCGCCCAAAGCCATTTGTCGATGCGAATGCCTTGCGTTGCCGTCGCTACCATTTCCGCTCTTCTCGACACTATGTTAACGAGAACTGTAATCTGACTCCAATTATGCAATTTGTTAATATCATCCACGTATGCAGACCGATCTGCTAGACGCCATTGACGCCGCGCTAACCGGCGATTGGCAAACAGCGCACAAGATCGTGCAGCGACACGAAGACGATCCGCTCGCGTGCTGGATTCACGCCGTACTGCACAAGATCGAGGGTGATGCCAGCAACAGCCGCTATTGGTATACGCAGACGACGCATTCGTATGGAGAATTTGCCGACGCTCAGCAGGAGTTGGAAGCAATAAAACACGAAGTGGAGAACGGGGGGAAAACCGGGAAGGTATCCTGACCCCTTTAATCGGGAGATAAGTGGTGCGGCGTCAGGGCCGGCGTGGGCACATGCGGCAGTTCCGCGTTGGGATAGAATGTCCCGATCGACAATCAATCGTAGTTGATACCATCGAATTCGAGGAGATTTCTCATGACCCATGCTGTTCGCATTCACCGTACCGGAGGCCCTGAAGTTTTACAGTGGGAAGCCATAGACGTTGGCAAACCCGGCCCCGGGGAGGTGCGCCTGCGCCAGACCGCCTGCGGCCTGAACTATATCGATATCTACATGCGCGCTGGCATTTACCCGGTAGCCGCCCTGCCCGCCATTTTGGGAATGGAGGCTGCCGGCGTCGTCGAAGAGCTGGGCGCGGGCGTCACGGAACTCGCGCGAGGCGATCGTGTGGCCTATCCCATGGTGGCCGGCGGCTACGCGCAAGAAAGGATCATCGATGCCCAGCGTCTCGTCAAAATACCGGATTCCATAGACGACAAGACCGCGGCCACGATGATGCTGAAGGGGCTGACTGCCCATTACCTGCTGTTTCGCACCTATCCGGTTAAAGCGGGCGACACCATACTGGTATATGCGGCCTCCGGTGGCGTGGGGCTCATGCTATGCCAGTGGGCCAAACATCTCGGCGCCACCGTCATTGGCTGCGTGGGTTCCAAGGAAAAGGCCAAGGTCGCCATGGCCAACGGCTGCGATCACCCGGTTTTATATCGCGAGGAGAATATCGCCGAGCGGGTACGCGAGCTTACCCATGGCGAGGGGGTGCCGGTGGTCTACGACGGCATGGGCCAGCAGACCTTCGCGGCGTCTCTTGATTGCCTGCGCCCATTTGGTGTCCTGGTAACCTACGGCAACATCACCGGCCAGGTGGAACCCTTCAGCCCGAAGATACTCGCCCCGAAAGGTTCGCTCTACGTCACGCGCCCGACGCTCGCGACTCATGTCGCGACACGCGAGCTGCTGGTCGAGGGCGCCAAACGTCTGATCGACGTTGTGAGCAAAGGCATCGTGAGAAATAACATTAATCAAAGCTATGCCCTAAAAGACACGGCCCAGGCACATCGCGATATCGAGGCACGCAAGACAACCGGCTCAACGGTATTAATACCTTAGAAGATCAGCGACCAAATAAGTTATGCTTTATTCGGAAGCTGCTGTTCACGAATGGTCATTTCGGCCACGTCCGGTCACGCAACCTAGCCTCTTAATCTCCACAAATAACAAACCCGCCAACGCGGGTCTGTTATGCCTCGTCCTGTGAGCTAAGTCCGCAGGAGTGCACTCAGAGTTCAGCGCGAACTGTTACCATCGTATGCATTCCGGCCGCTGCGTGGGAGGATTTATTACATCCGAACTTGTAGGTGCCTTCTTTAGTAGGCGTGAAGGTCCACTCCAACATCTCACCCGGTTGCAACGGAATTCCCGTGGCGAGACTGGAGCTCGCATTCGAATAACTTATTCTTGGTGACACCTTCATCAATTCCGCGGTGCGTGAGCTCGCCGCAAGCTCGGCAGCTGCCACGACATGCTTGTGATTGCTCGGATTGCTGATCACGAACTTATAAAGCACCCCCTCCTTCAGCGTCAGTTCAGGTGGGTGAATCAACAGGTCATTATTTACCGTGCCCGAATTAATGAAAATGGGTTCAGGAGATACTTCACCAGCGTGTGCGAAAGGAACACCCAGCGCGCCGATGACGAAAGGCACAATCATGATTAACTTTGTGAGCAGTGTTTTCATTTCCGTTCTCCTTTAGCGAGACAAGATGGATAATTTGGACGGAGCCCGTGAAACTCGTGTACCAGTACTGGGAGTGATGCCGGTGTGGCGCCCTTTCCGCCCTTGCTTCGCCACAAAGTGTCTTACCTATTCGTCTGTAATATTTAAAACATATCTTAATAATTATCTCTGATAATAATCAAAACAGTTCTCTAAATATTTTTATGAGGCGTGACTTATAGCGAGATGGAATATTATTTATTGTGTCGATATGCCCCATCTGGTGCGATGTTTCAGAATGATGATTGCACATTATGTGCAAAGGAAACGCACCATCTCCAGCAAACAGAATCTCGCTAACAGCAACCTGGCATATTTCCCTTGGGAACATAGTTCTCGAGAAAAAGACGTAAATGAATTAAACAGATTAATTAATTATCTTTATCGCTTAACTATAGAAATTTTTTATATTGAAATTCTTCCAGGTTCAGTTTTCATGCATTCAAACAAATAAACTGCTCTTGGCATATACCAAAGTAGCTCTACTGTGCAGATCCATTACGTACCCCATCGCCAAGATATACGGACTGTAGGGGAAGAATACCTGCCTATCATGAACCCATTGCCAATGATTTGTGACTGACTACTTTGTATCGTTTGTATCGAATGCAGATGGTCGGTTATCGGGACACAAGTAGACGTTCATTGCTGCGCGTGAATGGTCTATTGCTACCAGGTCGCCGCCACACTCAAGCGCCGATAACGTGCTCGTAGCCTGAACCTCTGCCGCGGCAATTCTCTGGTCCTGGGTGAACCATTGATTCACGGCTCCGGGAGATACAATATAGCGTATTAGCAGTAAGCCTATTCTTAAAAAAGCCGGAAATGTCATGACTCATCCGATACGGGTTCTTCTCGCAAAAGTTGGTCTAGATGGTCATGACCGAGGCGTAAAAATTGTCGCACGGACGCTTCGCGATAATGGCATGGATGTCATTTATACCGGGCTTCACCGTTCGCCAGAGGAAGTCGTGACGGCGGCGATTCAAGAGGATGTCGACATTCTTGGTGTAAGTGTCTTGTCGGGCGTTCAATTGACGATTTTCCCGAAAATATTCCGCCTACTCAAAGAAAACGCTGCAGACGATATCATCGTGGTCGCCGGTGGAGTCATGCCGGATGAAGATGCTATCGCACTCAGGAAGATGGGCGTGCGCGAGGTCTTGCTGCAGGATACTCCACCACACACCATCGTCGAGACCCTTTGCCGCGTGGTCGCCGAACGCGGACCGCGCTAGACGACCGGGAACCAACCTTGGAATCCTGGAGCTT
>DATCZH010000198.1:0-7510 GCA_036526015.1 Sulfuricaulis sp. | reverse complement strand
TTCATCTGGCACGGCATGGTGAATTTGCTCTGCGCTAGGATCGGTCGCAATCACGCGGTCAAAATGCGTCGCGAGCCCCCGTGCCGCCTGGCCGTTGCCGGTGCCGCTGTCCCAAGCCAGTTCATGATGCTTTACCGTTTTGCCGAGAAAATCAAAGAGGGAATCGGGATATGCCGGGCGGTAACGGACATAATCGCCGGCGTGGCGTGAGAAGTAATCCTTGAAGCTCATGGGCTGCCAAGCACCTGCCACGCCAAACTTGCCCACATCGCCCACAATACCAGGGAGCTCGCGAGATAGACGCTAAAGCGGTGCAGCACGCGATTATAGGTGCAGTGAATAAAACTGTGGGCGACACGCAACAGCACGTATCCCCACGCGAGCGCAAGATAAATTCCATCGCCGCGGTCCGTTATGAACAAGAGAACCATCAGCACATAGAACAGCACCGGCAATTCAAACAGGTTGATAAGATTGTCCGAGGGACCGGCCACGTTTTTAAGTATCTGGCTGGCGACGGAACGGTTAGCAAGTTTTTGCGCCGGGATGCGTTTTCTCCGAATCTCACGCACGCGCGTGAGGTACACCGAGACCCATACGATTGCGGTCAGCGTGACCATGGCGAATACCGGATACAACATAAGATGGCTGTCCATCGCTCTCCCTCGGGCACTACCGATTACGTCTCATGTTTCATCCTTCCATCAGAATCTTTTCCGCCTGTTCCAAGGCATCGGGCGCACCGTACAGTACCAGCACGTCGCCGGCGGTCAGTTTGGTATCGGGGGCGGGCTCGGGCCCGCGGATGCCGCCGCGCCGCACGGCGCTGACACTGACGCCGGCCTCCTCGAGATGCAGCTCGGCAATCAGCTTGCCCACGCCGTAGGCGCCTGCCGGCAGTTCGATGGAATGCAGCCGCTCCTGATAGGCGTGCGGATCCTTGCCTTCGTCCACGTCTTCCCCATGGAAAAATCCGCGTAACATGCGATAACGGTCGGTGCGCACGTCGCGCACGTGCCGCACGATACGCGAGACCGGTACGCCCATGAGCAGCAACAGGTGCGAACCCATCATCAGGCTGCCCTCGAGGCTTTCCGGGACCACCTCGGTCGCGCCCGCGGCCTTGAGCCGTTCGAGATCGGCATCGTCCATGGTGCGCACGATCACCGGCATATCCGGCCGCACCAGGCGCGTGGTCTCGAGGATTTTCAGCGCCTCGTGCGTATCGTGGAAACTGATCACCAGCGCCGTGGCACGATGCAGGCCGGCGGCCTCGAGTACGTCGCGGCGCGTGGAATCCCCGTAGGCCACGGGCTTGCCGGCATCGCGCGCATCGCGCACCCGCACCGGATCGAGATCGAGTGCGAGACTGGGAATGCCCTCCTGCTCCAGCATCCAGGAGAGATTCTGGCCGCTGCGGCCGTAACCGCAGATGATCACGTGTTGGTTCGCAACGACGGCCTCGGCGCGGATCACATCCAGATTACTTTCGCGTCGGTGGCGGTACCCGGGTACGAGGCGCTTGGTGATGGACCCGTTGTAGCGGATGATGAGTGGTGCGGCCATCATGCTGAGGATCACCGAGGCCAGCACGATCTGCGCTACCTCCTCGCTGAAGAGACTGAACTGGCTGGCCGGAATAAACAGGGCGAAGGCGAACTCTCCGACCTGCGACAACACCAATCCGGTGCGCAGGGCCACCCCGGCTTCCATGGCGAACAAGCGGCCGAGCCCGAGGATGAGCAGCGTCTTGAAAACGATGATCGCGGCAATGCACAACAGCACCCAGGGCCACAGCTCACGCAAGGCTCCCAGATTCAGCATCATGCCGATGGTCACGAAAAAAAGTCCGAGCAGAATATCGCGAAACGGCAGGATGTCGCCTTCCACCTGATGCCTGTACTCGGTTTCGCCCATCATCATGCCGGCCAGGAACGCCCCAAGCGCCAGCGACAGGCCCGCCGCCTCCGTGAGCCACGCCGCGGTCAGCGTGAGCAGCAACACCGCCAGCATGAAAAATTCGCGCAACTTGGCGGAGGCGACCTCATGGAAGAACGGTCGCAACAGCCAGCGACCGACGATGAATATCCCGACCAACACGATCATGCCTTTCAACAGCGCCCAGCCGAGCGCCACCCACACCGACTGGTTCGCATCGCCACCCAACGTCGGGATCACGATCAAAAAGGGGACCACGATGATGTCTTGGAACAGCAGCACGCTGATGGAGTACCGGCCGTGGCGCGAGTTCTGCTCAAGGCGTTCGGTCAGGAGCTTCATGACGATCGCGGTGGAGGACATGGCCAACATTCCGCCGATGACGATAGCGCCCTCGGGTGAGACACCCAACAGCCAGGCGACGAAGCCGAATACCAGCGAGCTGATCAGCACCTGCGCACCGCCCAAGCCGAACACCATGGTTTTCATGGCGATGAGCTTGGGCAGAGAAAATTCAAGCCCAATGGTAAACATGAGAAACACGAGGCCGAACTCGGCGAGGTAGCGCGTGCCTTCCAGGTCGGGGATCCAGCCCATGCCGTAGGGACCCACGATGATGCCGGCGCATAGGTAAGCCAGAATTTGCGGCAGATGCAGATAGCGGAAAAGTGCCACTAGCACCACCGCCATGCCAAGCAGAATCAGAATTCCGTGAAAGCCGATTGGCTCCATGGGATATTCGCTTCCGTTTCGATATACTCCCCGGAAGATTACCTGAAGCCACGTCAAATCACGAAACGCATGAGTGCATCCTCTTCATTCGAGCAGCTGGGACGCGAAGTGATCCAGCTCGAAGCCGAGGCGTTGCAAACGCTGGCCAAGCGTATGGACGGGCAATTCGCAGAAGCCTGTCGACTGATCCTTGCCTGCCAGGGGCGTGTGATCGTGATCGGCATGGGAAAGTCGGGGCACATCGGCGGCAAGATCGCCGCGACCCTGGCCAGTACCGGCACGCCGGCCTTCTTCGTTCATCCTGGAGAGGCTTCGCACGGCGATCTCGGGATGATCATGCCGATCGACATCGTGCTCGCGATTTCCAATTCCGGTGAGACGGCGGAGATACTCACCATCCTTCCGATTATCAAGCGCATGGGAGTGAAGCTCATCTCGTTGGTCGGTAAATTCGAGTCGAGCCTCGCCCGCCAGGCGGACGCCATCCTTTTTGCCGGCGTGGACAAGGAGGCGTGCCCACACAACCTGGCGCCGACCGCGAGTACCACGGCCGCGCTCGCCATCGGCGATGCGCTGGCCGTGGCGCTGCTCAAGTCGCGAGGCTTCACGCGCGAGGATTTTGCGCGCGCCCACCCGGCCGGAAGTCTGGGCCGCCGTCTGTTGCTGTATGTCGGCGACATCATGCACACGGGCGGTGCCATCCCGAAAGTCGGCGAAGCAGCGAGTCTGCGCGAGGCCCTACTGGAAATGACTGGGAAAAGCCTTGGCATGACCGGCGTGGTGGATAACCAAGGCGCGCTCGTGGGGATCTTCACCGACGGCGATTTGCGGCGCGTGCTCAATCGCGGTATCGACGTTTACAACGTGAAAATCACGGAAGTCATGACACGTAACCCCAAAACGACCAGCGCTGACCGCCTGGCAGCCGAAACCGTGCAGCTGATGCGTTCGCTGAAAATCAACGGCCTGTTCGTGGTCGATGACAAGCACCACGTGCTGGGCGCACTCAACATGCACGACCTTTTCCGCGCTGGCGTGATCTGATCATGAACCAGATACTGGCTCCGTCATTCGATGTGAAACCCGAAGTGCTGGCTCAGGCCGCCAAGGTGAAATTGCTGCTGTTCGACGTTGACGGCGTCCTCACCGACGGCCGGCTGGTGATCGGCGACGACGGACTGGAATTCAAGGCCTTCAATTCCCGCGACGGGCACGGTATCAAGATGCTTCAGCGCAACGGGATTGAGGCCGGTATCATCACCGGCCGCACTTCCGATGTGGTGAAACACCGCGTGAAGGATCTCAAGATCAAGCATGTCCACCAAGGCTGCAAGGAAAAGCTGCCGGTGTACCAGAAACTGATCAAGAAACTGAAGCTCAAGCCGGAGCAGACCGCCTTCGTCGGCGATGATGTCGTGGACCTGCCGATCATGTTGCAGGTCGGCCTGTCGGTGGCCGTGCAGAATGCCCACCCGCTGGTCAAACAGCATGCCCACTGGGTGACCCCGAGCATCGGTGGCTATGCCGCGGCACGCGAGGTGTGCGACATGCTGCTGCACGCCCACGGTCTTTATCACACGGAGATGCTACGGTATCTCTCGGGCAAAGAGCCGCCCGCGTAATGATTCTGGACGCCAAACGTCTGGCCATCGCCACCTCGCTGCTGTTGCTCGCGACCGGTTCCTGGTGGCTGACCCGCACGGTCTCGGTTCCGGAAAAGGTCTTCGATGGGGAATTACGCCATGATCCCGACTACACCATCGAGAATTTCAGTGTCACCGTCATGGATGCCCAGGGACGACGGCGCTACCGCCTTTCCGCCGTTCACCTTACTCATTACGGCGATGATGGCAGCTCCACCCTGAAACAGCCCTATCTCGTTCAATACCACGAAGGTTCACCGCCGGTCCACACCCGCGCCGACAACGGCTGGATGCCGAAAGACAGGCGCGAAATCATTCTGGAAGGCAACACGATCTCATCCCGGGGACGCGATCCGCGAAGCACCGGCGGTGATATCCGGGTGGAGAAGATGAAAATCCTGCTCGATCCGTGATTCCCATGAAACCACATAACGCCTGTTTACAATTTGCTTGCTGTCTTCTGGCGCTATTGTTTTCGACCATCACGGTAAATGCTGCCGAACGCTCCCAGGACGAGCCGATACGGATCAACGCCCGTTCCGTGGAGGCCAACGACAAGACCGGCACGGTGGTTTACCGCGGCGATGTCGTGGCCGAGCAGGGACTGTTGTCCATCCAGGCGGACCGGATCGAGGTTCAAACACGCCAACGCAAAGCCGAACTCGTGCGTGCCACGGGCAACCCCGTCAAGCTGCGTCAGGGTTCCGATGGGGAAAGTGAGGAATTCCGGGCCGAGGCGTTAAGGGTGGATTATTATTTTTCAAAGAGAAAGATCGACATGATTGGCCAGGTTTCGCTTTGGCGCGGGGAAGATTTGTTCACCGCCGATGAGCTGCACTACGATCTAATTTCAAAAAGCTTGAGCGCCGCGGGTAATGAAAAAAACAATGGCCGCGTGCATGCGGTCATTCAGCCCCGCCAACCGAAAACGGAAACCACGCCCCGCCCCTGACACGCGCATGAAGGATAAGATTCGTCAGATTACACGCACGCGAAGTAAAGACGCGTCCGCCGAGCCGAAGATGCCGGCAAGCCGGCTGATGGCCGATGGGCTTACCAAGGAATACCGCGGGCGGCAGGTCGTGAAGGATGTATCTCTTGAGGTCCACAGTGGCGAGATCGTCGGGCTGCTCGGCCCAAACGGCGCGGGCAAGACCACTTGCTTCTATATGATTGTCGGGCTGGTTCCGATGGATAGCGGTAGCATCCGCCTCAACGAGGAAAACATCGGGGAATTGCCGATGCACAAACGCGCACGCTTAGGGTTGGGCTACCTCCCGCAGGAGCCGTCCGTGTTTCGCAACCTGACGGTGCATGAAAACATCATGGCTATCCTGGAGACGCGGGATGAGTTGCCGGATTCAGAACGCAAACGCATTCTTGAGGAACTGCTGCACGATCTCAATATTACTGCGCGACGCGACGCGCTCGGCGTCAGTCTCTCGGGAGGCGAGCGGCGACGCGTGGAAATTGCGCGCGCCCTGGCGACCGCGCCACGTTTCATCCTGCTGGATGAACCGTTCGCCGGTGTGGATCCGATCTCCGTTCTGGAAATCCAACAGTTGATCATGCACCTGCAGCAGCGCCAGATCGGTGTCCTCATCACCGATCACAACGTGCGCGAGACCCTAAAGATCTGTGATCGCGCTTATATCCTGAACGACGGACGGTTGCTGACCTCCGGTTCGCCGAAAGATATTTTGTATAATGATGCAGTCAAAAAAGTTTATTTAGGCGAAGACTTCCGCCTATGAGAAGGAAATAACTTCTTCCCGGAGGTACAGAGGAGGTAGAGATAAGTATAGCCGCCATTTAAATTCATGCCTGCATGAAGATTACCGCTTTTCCGCCGTGGAATGGGCTAAACTCCGTATAGGATCTGTTTAATTTCCCGGCCGGGCGGCTTATTTTAAGAACTTTGGCAATATGAAGCAGTCACTTGACCTTAAGCTAGGTCAGCATTTAACCATCACTCCCCAACTGCAGCAAGCGATCCGGCTGCTGCAGTTGTCCTCGATCGAACTTCAGCAGGAAATTCAGGAAGCGCTCGAAAGCAATCCTTTGCTCGAGGAAAACGAGCGCGACGAAGAAATCCCGGACAATAAAAACGAAACAGAATTGTCCACGAGCGATTCCGCGGAGGCGAACGGCGAAAACACGAGCGAGACCTCCGATGAAGTGGACGCGCTGCCCGCCGCCGATGCCGACCCCGGCGAGGAAAGCGAAACCGATTGGGATGACACCTTTGAACCGATGACGGCACCGATTTCCAGCCGCGCCAATTCCGACGATGACTTCCCCGACATTGACGCCCGCAACAGTCCACCCCAGACATTGCGCGATCACCTTTTATGGCAAATGCAGATGACGCCGTTTACGGACACCGATAAACAGATCGCGCTGGCCCTGATCGATGCCATCAGCGAAGACGGCTACCTGAGTTGCCAACTCGAAGAGATCCAGCAGGCTCTGGGAAAAAATCATGCCATCGAAATGGACGAAATCGAGGCTGTATTGCACCAGATTCACAACTACGATCCCCTCGGTGTGGGGGCGCGTGACTTGGCCGAATGTCTGCAACTCCAAATGAAAGTGCTGTCTCCCGACACCCCTGAATTGAAAGCGGCGAGAGAGCTCGCGACACCGGAGAATCTGGCGCTGCTGGCCACCCGGGACTATGCCCAGCTGCGTCGCGTCCTCAAGCTCACCGCGGAGGAATTGCAATCAGTCATCCAGCTGATCCAGGGGCTCAACCCGAGACCGGGGAGCTCCGTCACCTCGTCGCAAGCCGGATATGTCGTGCCTGATATCATCGTCAGGAAATTCCGCGGCGTGTGGCGGGCGGAACTCAATTCAGACGTGTCGCCGAAACTGCGTATCAACCGTCAGTATGAAAAGATGATCCACCGGGGCGACTCCAGCGCCGACAACCGTTATCTGCAAGACCAGTTGTAGCAGGCGCGCTGGTTCATCAAAAGCCTGGTTTCACGCAATGAAACTCTGCTCAAGGTTGCCCGCACCATCGTCGACCGTCAGCGCGCATTTTTCGATCACGGGGCGGAGGCCATGAAGCCGCTGGTGCTCCACGATGTCGCCGAGAGTGTGAGCATGCACGAGTCCACCATCTCGCGCGTCACCACCAACAAGTACATGCTCACCCCGCGTGGAATATTTGAGCTTAAGTATTTCTTCTCCAG
>DATCZH010000197.1:0-12892 GCA_036526015.1 Sulfuricaulis sp. | reverse complement strand
CGAGACGCGACAGGGGGTTTACTATGTCGAGGCCCCGCAAGACGGCCGCGCCGTGTTCGTAATGCCGTGGAAGAATCAAACCCTCGTCGGAACCACGGAAACACATTTTCACAGCGATCCGAAAGCGGTACGGGCGCTTCCAGAAGAAATCACCTATCTCCAGGAAACACTGAATCATTACTTCCCGTATGGCCGCGGCCGGCTGGTCGACAGTTTTGCCGGCTTGCGCGTGCTGCCTCAGGGGCAGACATCGGCCTTTCACCGCTCACGCGAAACTATCCTGTTTCCGGACAATCCCCACGAGGTACGCCTTGTCACTATTTATGGCGGCAAACTTACCGGATATCGCGCCACCGCAGCCAAGGTCGTCCGCCTATTGAAAAAAATCTTGCCATCAGCGGTTCCGCGCGCGGATACAGCAAAATTAATGCTCCCTTCCTGAAGGGCTCATCTCGAAAAACGATCGCCGGACCTAGCCTCTGCCTTCTTCTCAATCTTCATGGACAATGCTCTCAAAACCCTTGGTAGACAAGCCTTTTCCAGACCGGGGTGGAGCGCTGGCTTGCTAGTTGGGCCCGTCTTGCCGAGAATGGTGGAAAAAACATGGGCCGACAGCCCGGTACGGGGTAGAAATGAACATATTTGTAGGCAATTTACCCGCCACGGCGACGGCGGAGGGTTTGCGGCGATTGTTCGCCGGTTATGGCACGATCATCAATGCCATCATCCTGCGCGATACCGACAGCGGTCAACCGCTCGGTTACGGCCATGTGTACGTGGTGCCTGAAAAGGCCGCCCATGAGGCCATCCTCAAATTGCACCATGCCAGGCTGGACGGCAGCCTCCTGTCGGTGCGCGAATGCGTTTACCGCGCACAGCATGACCGGCGCGTGAAAAACATCGCACGGAAAGGCATTGAGCGGCGTGCAGAAGCATCGCGACGATTCGTTGATTTCAAGCAAAACGCCCCGGCTTCCATCCGACAACGTGCCGGTTGACTGAACTTAGCTGACGATCCGTTCAATCGTCCAGTAGACACCCGTCACGGCGATCAACGCCGACAGGGTTTGGACCAGGCGCGCGCGATACCAGTCCTTTGCCTTCCACCACAAGCCGATTAACAGGTAGGCCAAGATAATCACTGCCAATTGCCCCAGCTCTACACCGATATTGAAACTGATCAAGGCCGTGACGAACTCCGAGCGCGGCAGGCCTATTTCATTTAACACCCCGGCGAATCCCAATCCGTGGAGCAGGCCGAAACCGAAGACTACGAAGGCGCGCCAAGGCTTGAGTTGCGCGGTTATGATGTTTTCAATGGCGACATAGGCGATCGAGGCCGCAATCAACGGCTCCACGATCGCGGGTGACAACGAAAGAACACCGTAAATACTCAATCCCAGCGTAATGGTGTGCGCGATGGTGAAAGATGTCACCTGGATCAGCAGGGGTTTCCAGCGCAGACTAAGCAAAAACAAGCCGAGGACGAAGAGGATATGGTCCAGGCCCTTCGGCAGAATATGCATAAAGCCGAATACGGTGTATTGCGCGGCGACTTCCATACGCGTTTTCCGCTCCAGACCGACACCCAGAACATAGGATTCACTCAATTCACCACCCTTCAACCACAGCGCCACCGGATCGCCGCCACCCACGACAGGGAGGCGCAGAATGAGTTCACCGAGCTCCGCCGCATAGGCCATTTGCAAGCTGCGTGCGCCCTGTGGAACGGCGCCGCATAACTGCAAAAGCGTCAGGCGGGCACGCGCCGGATCACCCACTTCCGGCACCGACTGAGAACACAATTCCGGTTGCACGCGCGCGGCGTCAAATCGGATTTCAATGCCAGCAAGATACTTCGGCAGGAATTCGCGAATTCGTTTCTCTAACTCCGCCGGCAACAATTCGCGCAGCTGGTTATAAGTTTGTGCCTGGGGAGACTCGCTGGTGTCCTTGTGTTGCGGGCTGACGCCCGCGATCACCGCTTCCATGTTTACCGATAATTCTGCCGTGTACGATCCTTCAGAAGGAAACGTCACAGTCGCAATCGCGGGACGGATTTCGTGCGATGCGGCGTTCGTGGGCACGAACAAGGCCAGACAAAGCACTGGCAAGCCTATATAACGGATGTTCATGGAGATATTAAACACGGTGTGTCGAATTATTTTTTGAAACGACTGTGTTATGCTGTAACGGCTTTCGATAACCATCTCCCGTTCAGGTTCCATGCCGTTTCCAGGCCGGCGCCAGTTTACTGAATATCTTCTGTGGGCGCCCGCCGCCGTGGTGTTCCTGCTCCTCTTGGCATCGCCCAGCGGTTGGGCACATGACTTTTGGATTGAACCGCGGGCGTTCCAACTCCAGCCCGGAACCAAGGTGTCCCTGTCATTGTTTGTGGGTCAGAATTTCAAGGGCGATTCCGTGCCCTATTTTCCCCAGAAATATGAGCGCTACATGGCGGCCGGCCCCTCCGGGACTCTTCCGATTCCCGGCGTGCTGGGTGACGATCCCGCCGGTACGGTGACACCGTCTACAGCCGGGACCTACACCATCGGGCTGTACACGAAACCGGAATCGGTTAGCTTCGACACGGCGGAAGAGTTTGAAAATTACCTGGAAAAAGAAGGGCTCGAGCGCAACCTCACCTTGCACCGCCAACGCTTCAAGCCCGGAAAGAAAATCGAGGAGACCTATTTCCGGTGCGCCAAGTCGCTCATCCACGTGGGAGCGGCGGTCACCGGCGGGGATCGCATCCTGGGATTCCCGCTCGAACTGATCGCCGAGACCAATCCATATCACACACGGACGCTGCGGTTGCAGTTACTGTACCAGGACCGGCCGCTTGCCGGTGCGCTGGTGGTGGCGTTCCGCAAAACCGAGCCAACGGCCAAGCTCAAGGGCCGGACCGATGTCAACGGCCGCATCGAGTTTACCCTCCCGCAACCGGGTGTGTGGCTGGTGACTTCAGTACACATGGTCCCGGCTCCCTTCCTTTCCAAATTCGACTGGAAAAGCGCCTGGGCCTCCCTGACCTTTGAACGTCCCTGAGGAGCAGCGCATGACAAACATGACCGGTATTTTTTTTGCGACGCTGATGAGTGCTGTTAGCCTACCATCCGCGGGCGCAGCCGAGTGGATCGGGCCGGATGAAAAAGCTCCGGGGAAATACAGCACGATAAATCTGGAAAAGTTGCTGGATGAAAACAGATTGCCGGTCGGCGAAAACATCAAGGCCGTGACGATCGTGCGCAGCGAACGTTCATCCAGTCTGTTGGTGCAGGTGCGCGATCGCGAGCCGCTGCATCTGCACGCTGACAGCGACATCACGGTTATTCTCCTGCGTGGGGAAGGCGCTATCCAGCTCGGCAAGCAATCAATCGCCGTGAAAACCGGAGACGTGATCCACATTCCGCGGGGCGCGGTCCATGCCTACATCAATCGCGGATCAGAACCGGCCGTGGCATTCGTCGTCTATAGCCCGGCGCCCGGCCCCCGGGACCGGATTCTGGTGGAGGAATAAAAACAATTAGCGCTTGGAACGCGCATGCTGTATCTCGGCGCGCCAGTTTCGGTAACGTTGCTCCAATCCCGGGTTAGGTTCTGGCGTAAACAATTCTCCCGGTTTGCTTTCTTGCCAGTCTGTGGGGAATCCCGCCAACAGAAAGGCCGTGCCACGCGCCGTGGCTTCGATTTCCGCGGGTCGATAAACCGGCAGCGTACTTAGATCCGCCAGCCGCTGACACAGGCCATCTACCTGCGCCAGGCCACCGGTAACGAGGAGGCGCGTGGGTGGCGGTGTGATTTCCCGGATAATTTCAAGGTTGGCCTGCAACAGAAACGCGATAGACTCGGCCACCGCTACGGCCTTATGCCACGGTTCGCCGTCACCAATCAGGCGCGAGGGAAAATCGGCCACCCAGAACGGCGCGGCGAGACCGGCCACCCCATTGAGGAACAGCGGTATGGCGCCATCACGTGAAAGCCACGCGGGGAGCTGCGCCTCGATATCCTTCAATCCGTATTCCCGTTCTGCCCATTTCAGCGCCGCACCGGCGCCATTCACGGTGCCTTCCAGCACATAGACGACTTGGTCCGCGTCACGATAAACCACGCTGCTCAGCAAGCCAGATGCATTGCGTGGTTGCGGAAAGGTGCGCTGGATAAACGCGCCGGTCCCGATATTCACGTAGACCGTGCGCGGTGACGGCGCGCCAAACCCAAAGACCGCCGCTGACTGGTCACCGGTGGCGATGGACATTGGCAGGCGGAGCCGGTTCACAGGCAACGTGCCGAAAGTTTGGCGCGTAGATACACAGGATGGAAGCGTGGTCGCCGGAATATCGAAAAGCGAAAGCAGCCACGGATCCCAGCACATGGTGTGAAAATTCCACAACAACGTGCGCGCGGCGTTAGCGGGATCAACCAGCAATGGTTTCCCCTCGAGTAAGCGGAATAACAGGAAACTCGCGAGTGGCCCGATTACCAGACGACCTTCGTGCTGCGCAGCGGACACGGCCGGAAGATGAGTGAGGCACCAGCGCATTTTGGATGCGCCGTAATGTGCCGAGAGCCTGAGTCCGGTCCGCTGATGAACCTCACTCTCGTGCCTGGAAAATCCACTGAGCCATTCTTGCGCGCGCCGGTCCTGCCAGCTGATGACGGGCGATAGCGCCGCGCCCGTTTGGCGATCCCAGCAGACGATGCTGGAGCGTTGTGTGGCAAGACCGGCGGCCGCAATGTTCCCGACGCGCGTGCCGAGCGCGTCGACCGCTTCGGCGACAACCGCTTGCAGCGAGGCGACCAGCTCGTCCGGATCCTGCTCGACCCAGCCCGGTTGTGGTTCGCGCACCGCCACCTCGCGCAACGCGCCGGCCTGCAGTACTCCACGGCGGTCGAACACCAGCGCGCGGCTGGCGTGTCCGCCTTGATCAAGGCATAAATAGAATGGGCTGGAACCGGTAGTTGGCAAACACGTACTTCACAGAGTGGGGAGATGACGGTACCAGTCATAGTCGCCGGCACCGCATACCAGGAACGAGGGATTCAACAACGACGGCTTGTTGAAAGTCATCGGTTGACGGTTGAGATCGGTCACGCGACCGCCGGCCACCTCCACGACGCACTGTGCTGCGGCTGTGTCCCATTCCATGGTGGGGCCGAGACGCGGGTAGACGTCGGCCGTGCCTTCGGCGACGAGACAAAACTTGAGCGCGCTGCCCATGCTCACGACATCGTGCTCACCGAGATTTTTCAGGAATGCTTCGGTTTCGGGACCAGCATGTGAGCGGCTGGCGACCACAATTGGTTTGCCGCCTTCAAAGCGGCGCGCGTGAATGGTTTGGACTTCGCACTCGCCCCTCTGCTTGAATGCGCCCTTTCCCATAGCGGCATAATAGGTGAGCCCGGTCACCGGGACATACACCACGCCCAGAACCGGCCGGTTGCCGTCGATCAGGGCGATGTTCACAGTGAACTCGCCGTTGCGGTTGATGAATTCCTTGGTCCCGTCCAGCGGGTCGACGAGCCAGAAACGCTTCCAGTCCTTGCGTTTTTCGTGCGCCACCCTGGCCGATTCCTCGGTCATGACAGGTACACCGGGAGTCAGTGCCTCCAATTTTCGGCAGATGATATCGTTCGCGGCACGGTCTGCCGCCGTGATCGGCGAGCGATCTTCCTTTTCCTCCACGGTGAATTCACGCTCGTAGATATCGAGGATAACGCGTCCGGCGTCGCGGGCGATGTCGCAAACCGCTCCCAACTGCTCACGGGGATTGAATTCAACCACGGGAGTCAGCGCCTCCCAGCCATTTGTTCGCGCACCAGGAACAGCGCGGCGATGGAGCGCGCCTCGGTACATTCCTCGCGCGCGCAGAGTTCGGTCAGCTGGTTGAGCGACCACGGCACCACCTCGATCGCCTCGGGCTCGTCGCCCGGCAGCCGCTCGGGAAAAAGATCCTCGGCCAGGACCAGGTGCGTGGCATGGCTGAAGTAACCTGGCGCCAGGGTGACTGACTTAAGGTGGGTCAGCTTGCGCGCACCATAGCCTACTTCTTCCCGGATTTCTCGGTTGGCAGCTTCGATCATGGACTCCCCCTCTTCGATGAGTCCCTTGGGCAACGCCAGCTCGTAACGCTCCACACCCGCGGCGTATTCGCGGATCAGCAGCACCGTGGATTCATCCAGCATGGGTGCCACCAGCACGGCCCCTCGTGAGGAACTGCGCAAGCGTTCATAGTTCACTTCGCAGCCGTTGGCGAAACGCAAGTCTACCTGCTCGACCCGGAACAGACGCGTGTGCGCAATGGTCTCGGTCCGGGTGATCACCGGTTTTTTACCCTGGGAAACAGTGCTAGTCATAATCTCAAGGTTAATCCTTTTTTGGGGCAGGAACAAAAGAAGGAGGTTTCCTCCCTTCCCGCAACAGGTATATGCTTGTCCCGAGACATTATTTCAGGCAGCGGGCAAAACCATGATCGTCATCGAGGAACAAGAAGACTTGCTCAAGGCGTCGGTTTACTCTGAACTCTCGCTCGCGGATTTCCGGGAGTTCGAGGCGGCGGTAAACAACGAACTCAAGCGCGCGCCCAAGATCAAGTTGTTGCTGAACTTGAGCAAGATGTCGGGATATACCGTGGATGTCATGTGGGAAGACATCAAATTCACGCGCGCCCACGCGCACGATTTCAAACGCCTTGCCGTGGTCACCCCTAATATGTGGATCACGTGGCTCGGCTGGCTGCCCAGCGCCTTCACCGATGCCGAAATCAGGAATTTCGAGAATCTCGCCGATGCCGAGTCTTGGCTCAAAGCCGAGAACTGACACGTCTCTGATCATTATGGTTCCTTGCCCTGTTTGATCGGCGCCTGCGGCGCCAGCGAATACTCATTCATCGAATTGGCATAAACTTTAACGTCCTCGAATCCCAGGGCGCGCAACGTCAGATAGGTACGCGCCGCGCGATGGCCCGTAAGGCAATAGGTAATGACCGGCCGGTCCGGAACGGCATCCACCTGCGCCAGCATCTTGCGCAACGAGGCGTCATCACGTCGTACAAAACCACGCTCGAAATCCACGGCCAGGTCCCAAGGCCACAGGCGCGCCCCGGGGATGTGACCGGTCCGTGGTTTTTTCGGCTCACCGATGTATTCTTCAACCGTGCGCACGTCGAGGAGCCGTACCGAGCGCTTTTCGAGCGCCTGCTGCACATCGCGAATCCCGGCTTCGTTGTCACGTCCAATGCCATGTCTCTCGTAGGTTACGGCCGACCGGGGGGCCGGAGTATTCACCACGCGGCGACCATCCAGAATCCATTTCACCAGTCCCCCATCGAGCACCGACACCTCAGGATGGCCGATGCGCTCCAGTTCCCAGAACAGCCGCGCGGCATTGAGCCCACCCAAGTCGTCGTAAATCACAACATGACTGTTGCGCGTAATCCCCAAACGCCCGAGTATTCTCGAAAGTTCGGTATCATCGATCCGCACCTTGACCTTGTCCGGTTTGCGCTCTTTCACCAGCACGTCGTAGGGGAGCCGGACCGCCCCGGGCAGGTGGAAGCGCAAATACTGGGTGTCATCTTCGCTCATGTCGACGATGACGACCTTTGTGGCGGACAGTTGCTGTTCCAGCCAAGCGCCGTCCACGAACACCGGCGCGGCGTGGGCGCTGGAAACCAGCCAGAAAATCAGAATCGCGGTAAAATACTTGCTTCGCATGCCCGGGCCTTTTGTGAGGTGGAATTATAAAGCCCGAGACCGTCTGCCACGACAAAAGTTGCTGCCCACGTCATGATTAACTGGAACCGGCTCGATACCCTGTTGCTCGATCTCGACGGCACTCTGCTCGACCTGCATTATGACAACCATTTCTGGCTCGAGCACGTGCCGCGCCGTTACGCGGAGAAACACGGACTGGCGGCCGAAGTTGCCCGGGTGGAAGTGCTGGGACGCTACAAGCGCGCCGAGGGCACGCTCAATTGGTATTGCGTGGATTACTGGAGTCGGGAATTGCTTCTCGACATCCCGCAACTTAAGGAAGAGGTGAATCACCTGATCGCGGTACATCCGCACGTACTCGATTTTCTTGACGCGGTGAAGGCCATGAAGAAACGCGTAGTGCTGGTCACCAACGCCCACGGCAAAACGCTAGCCATCAAATTCCAGCGCACCGCCCTGGGGGGCCACTTCGACGCCGTGGTGTGCTCGCACGATCTCGGCCTGCCGAAGGAGCACGCAGATTTCTGGGACAAGATGCAGCAGGTCCAGCCATTCGAAAAGCACAATACACTGCTGATCGATGACAGCCTGCCGGTGCTGCGATCAGCAAATCAGTACGGCATCGGTCAATTGCTCGCGGTGTACAAACCGGATTCGAAACTGCCGGAGAAAGATAGTGGAGAATTTCGGGGTATCCGCAGTTTCCGCGAGATCATGCCCTGAAGCCAAGGAGGTAACATGAAATTTATCACCATTCCCCTGTTCCTCATGCTGTTGGTGGGCTGCCAGACGCCATCTTACGAAGGTAACGAAAAATCCCCCTTTTACCTCGTCCCCGTCGGTTCGATCCTGAAGCTCACGCGTGAACTCATCATTCCGGCCAACCAAGTAGCGGTATACCTTCAAGGTGGCGAGGTCATCCCATCGGGACGGATCAACCAGTATTACCCGCACTGCAAATTCGAGCTGCTCCGCCGGCTGGACACGCCGCAAACCGTGCAGCCCGATAACTTCGAGATCACCAAGGCCGTGCAGGAAATCGGTCACACCGTTGCGCTCGATGACCTGCGGCTGGCACGAGTGTCCGTCGGCATCGGTGTTCACATTGGGATGAAAGGCGGTGACGGATCCAGTCTCCAGGCCTACAGCACGCGGCTGGTTTTACGCTCCGCGCGCCAACCAAATGTATTCCGGTTATCCTGCGGGCAGGAAGCGCTCCCCCACGAAGGCGAACACGTCAGCATTAGCGAGATGCGTAAGGCGCTGGGTGGGATGATTACGCTTGAGCTGGCCGGGAGCGCCCCGGCGATGGGGCCGCCTCCTTGAACCGTTTGTCCCAATTCTTGAATCGCGTGCGGCAATAGGCGAGCAGGGCTTCATCGTCGGGAAAGAACAACTCGAAGTCTTCATGACCGGAAGGACCCTCGAACTCGCAACCGTCGTTGGAATGCTCGCGACAGATCTGCGGACGCGTTTCGTAGATACCGCAGTTCCCGCCGGGCAATAAATGCCGGCAGGGATTATTGACCAGCAGGCACCAGCCATCGCTGTCTTTGTAGGCCTGGGTATTCCGGTGCGATATCTGCCACAGCAGTACGTCGAAATCCTCTATGGAGCGCGGCGTGTCGATCCGCTGGGTCAGGTAAGTGCAGCAGGTTGCCCCTCGGCAGAAACTACATTTGTTTTCAGGGGTGATTTTATTCTCGCCCGTGAACGCGATTGGAATGGCGGTGTTCATGAGTTATTCAAGTCTTAATGGGGTTTGAAAGGGGCGGCATTATAACGGCGACTCGCCGGGATGACGAGGGCGGCGGATGATGGAAATGCCCCGCCCCGTGCGCGCGGTCGCACCGTTCCTGTCATACAATAGGCAGACCGTCCAAAAAGAACACCAAGATGAAACTAAGCGCCAGGGAGTTCAAGGCCTGGGATAACAATTGCATCACCCTCCTCGGGATGTCCGGGGTCGGCAAGACGCGCCTGGCCCTTAAGCTGCGCAAGCGCAACTGGTTCCATTATTCCGGGGACTACCGCATCGGGACACGCTATCTCGATGAGGCCATCCTTGATCACATTAAGAGCCAAGCAATGCAGGTCCCGTTCCTGCGAGAGCTGCTGCGCTCGGACTCGATTTTCATCCGCAACAACATCACGGTGGACAATTTGCTGCCGGTATCGAGTTTTCTCGGCAAACTTGGTAACCCGGAGAAAGGCGGCCTCGGCCTCAAGGAATTCAAGTACCGTCAGAATCTGCATCGGGAGGCAGAGATTGCCGCCATGCGCGACGTCCCGGAATTCATCGGCAAGGCGCACGAGATATACGGCTACAAGCATTTTGTGAACGACGCCGGCGGTAGCTTGTGTGAGCTCGATGACCAGGCCACCATCAAGGTGCTGGCCGACCACACGCTCATCCTGTACATCCGCGCGACCGAAAAAGACGAGCAGGACCTGATCCAACGCGCCGAGGAAGATCCGAAACCGCTGTACTATCGCGAGGCGTTTCTCGATGAACAGCTCGAGACATATTTACATGAAAAGAAAATATCCTATGTCGCGCAAATCGATCCGGACGATTTTGTGCGCTGGGCTTTCCCGCGACTGTTCCAGTCGCGCGTGCCGCGTTATCAGGCGATTGCCGATAAGCACGGTTACACGGTGAGCACCGACGAACTCAAGGAAGTGCGCGACGAAGTCGGTTTTTTGCGGCTCGTTGAAAAAGTCCTGGAAAAGCAATCCTAGGAACCATCATGCCCCTGGTCGCCAATTCCAAGCTTCCCACCTTCGATCGCCTGAAGCGGGAAGGCGAGAATGTCGTCCCGGGTGACGTAGCGCTGCACCAGGACATCCGCGAATTGCACATCGGTCTGCTCAACATGATGCCGGACGCGGCACTGGCCGCGACCGAGCGTCAGTTCTTCCGGCTCGTGGGCGAGTCGAACCAGATCGCGCAGTTCTACATGCACCCGTTCACGCTGAAGGAGCTGAATCGCAGCACGGAGGCAGAAACTTATATCGGTCAGTATTACGAAAGCTTCGATCAAATTAAGGAGCAGGGGCTCGACGCACTCATCATTACCGGGGCCAACGTGACTCAGCCGGATTTGGCGCTTGAGCCCTTCTGGAAACCGCTCAACAAGGTGATTGACTGGGCTTACGACAACGTTACGTCAACGCTCTGCTCATGCCTCGCCACACACGCCGTGCTGCAGTTCCGCTATGGCAAGAAACGCCGCCATCTCGGGTACAAGCGCTGGGGGGTTTATTCACACAGCGTGATGAACCGCCGGCATCCGCTTGTGTCCGACGTCAACACGCGCTTCGATGTGCCGCATTCGCGCTTTAACCAAATCGACCGCGCCCAGTTCGAGGACGCCGGATTGCATATCCTGGTGGAAAGTGGAGTGGCGGGTGTGCATCTCGCGGTGAGCGAAGACCAGTTCCGCCTTGTTTTTTTCCAGGGGCATCCAGAATACGACACGGTAAGCCTGTACAAGGAATACAAGCGTGAAGTCACACGCTATATCAAGGACGAGCGCGGGGATTACCCGCCGTTCCCCGAAAATTATTTCAGCCTCCATCTTGAGGCCATCCTGGAGGAGCACCGGGAATATCTCATTGCGGCCAAGGCACGGGGTGCGGCGCTACCCGAATTGCCGGAGGATATCCTGGTCCCGAACCTCGACAACACCTGGCACGACACCGCCGAGGCGGTGATCAACAACTGGATTGGCAAGGTTTACCAAGTCACAAACATTGACCGGAAGAAACCGTTCCAGAAAGACATCGACCCGAAGGATCCGCTCGATCTGAAAAAGTCACGAATTCCCTGAATCCGGGAACGCATACTCGGCCTATTTCTCTTTGATATAACCGTATTTAATCAGCTTCAAATCCTCGTCCCGAATGAGTCCTATTTCCGGAGCATAATACTTATATTCTTTCGCAAATATATCGATGGCAGAACCTTCTTTGATTTTCATGCATTTTGAGAACGTGCCTGCAGGTGTCTTGCACGTTTCATCCAGACTGACGATTTCTGCTCGATCCATGGCTACCTTGGGCGCGATTTCTTGGTAGTACTTCATCCCGACTATCGGAGTTCCAGGCATTATCAAACCGGCCCGATTGCCATTTTTACCGGCCAGCCATGAGCCGTCATGCTTGACCACTTTCCCATTTTTATAGAAGTCCACGTCTTCGCCAAAATAGAAGACATCTTTTGTTTGCTCACATATGGCGAAATAATTCCTCGCCACTTCATACAACTCCCCCTTTACCCATTCTCTCTCTTCGACAATGCGAGTCATGACTCCGTCGACCATTTTGGTCTCAGCAAGGACCGTTATCTGGAGTTTCGTATCGTCCCCTTCCAGCACGGTCTGAAAACCGGGCTCCAGCACGAAATATTGATTTCGCCCCGTCGTCAGCAATTTGCATTTTGAGATACCGAATTCTTCCTGCCACGGCAGGTTCGCTTTCCTGGCCGCCTTGCTGTCCCTGCTGTCCCCCGCATCTGCCGTGGAAAACGCGAGAATCGCCGCTGTGGCAAGCACAATTTGGAACTTTCGCATAATCATTAAATGTCCTCCTTCGTTTCAGAGAAGAGTCATGTTTTCGCCATCCGGCAATCCGCACACCGGTACCGCGCAGGTACTGTATCGCAATGCGTTGACCTGATTGATGGTCATCATGCGAATTTCAGAGAATTAATACGAAGAGAATGCTGCTCGCCTTATCAGCACGGACGATGATGGGATTCACCGCATCGCCGTCGTTCCGGAGAAAGGCGTCACCGGGAGAGAACACGCCGGCTCTTACTTCGAATCCGAATCTCCGGAAACCGAACAGGTTGCGGAACCCGACAATGAGGTTGATCTCGCTTCCGACGTCCTTGCTGAGCTGCGTTTCCACCTTGTTCATTTCGGCCGTTACCCCGGCGCTGCGAAATTCGTTCGCGAAGTGGTCCAACCCATAACGATGGTAGACAAGGTCGAGAAAGGCGTTCGATGCCATCCGAAAACCGATGCCTGCGGTGACAATCTTGATATTGCTCAGATCCGGGTCAAGCATCTCGCCGTAGGCCTTGAACTGGGTAAGACCACCAAACCTCGCTTCGTTCGATTGCAGGCCAGTCTGGCGGAACTGGGTGTTCTTGTTGTCGGTGTCGTCGGCA
>DATCZH010000196.1:0-5009 GCA_036526015.1 Sulfuricaulis sp. | reverse complement strand
GTTAAACTCCGGAGAATCAAATGAACAAAGAACAAAAATTTTCTGAAGAATTCATAAGCGCCTTTGTGGACGACGAACTAACGCCTGAAGAAAAAGCGCAGGTCTACGCCCGCCTGGCCGAAGACGAGGCGCTCAACATTCAAGTGTGCGAGCTGCGCAAAGTCCGTGACCTAGTGGCCTTGGCCTACCACAACGTCCCCGCGCCCGCACCGTGCGTGTCCGCCGTCGTCACCAGACAGAAGTGTTCCACCGCTGTCGCCGCCGGGATCGCGCTTGTCGTCGGTGGCCTGGGTGGGTGGTTCCTGCATCCGTCGTCACACGCTCCACAAAATACCATCCTCGCCCAGGCTCCATCGAAATCCGATGAGCTCGCCAAGATTCTGTTCCACGTCAGTGATAACAATATGGAACATCTCAAGACCGTGCTGGACGAAGTGGAGAATCTGATGCAGCTCTACCGCCGCACGCATCAGAAGGCGCGCGTAGAAGTGATCACGAACGGATCAGGTTTGAGCCTGCTGATCGCGGATGTTTCGCCGTTCGCCGATCGCATCCAGCGTATGCAGAAAGAATATCTCGACCTCACCTTCGTCGCCTGCCAAAACACTATTGATCGTGTCAAGCAGGAACAAGGCGTGACGGCAAAGCTATTGCCGGGCGTGGTCGTCATCGACTCTGGCGTGGCGCAAATTATGCGCCGGCAACACCAGGGCTGGGCCTATATCCAGGTCTAGTTACATTACAACCATTTATGTCAGGAGAAATGTTATGAGGAAACTACTTATTGTCGCTCTCATGTCCATACTCAGTCTCGGCGGCCTGAGCGCGGCCTTCGCGGAAGCTTATGGCAAACAGAAAGTCGTCTATCACATCAACTATGATGATGAAAAAGAACTGACAGGTGCCATGAGAAATATCCAGAATCATATTAACGCCGTAGGAAAAGAAAACCTCGATCTGCGCGTCGTTATGCACGGTCCGGGTGTCACGCTGCTGAAGCTGGCGCAAGCGAAACCCGACATGGCGGACAAGGTTGCCAACCTGAAGCGCCAGGGCATTCATTTCAATGTCTGCGCCAACACCCTCAAGGGAAAGAAGCTCAATTACAAAACTGATCTTTATGACGTCGGCGAAAAGGATATTGTTCCCAGTGGCGTGGCGGAAATCGCCCACCTCCAGTCACAGGGTTTCTCCTACGTAAAGCCCTAAAAAAAGTCCTAAGAAAAATTAGTTCATCCCACTCCTCCAGCCCGCAACACATCGCGGGCTTTTTTTTGCCCGGATGACTCGCTATTCTAGCCTACAGCGCGCCGCTGGCGTCTGCGGATAGAACATCAAACAATGCAGGAACTGCTGCAAATCTTCCCCTCACGCGAGTTAATACGCGATTTTCTGAACTCGCCATCCACTTGGTGGCAGGTCGGCCTATTCATCGCCGGATTGCTGGTCGTCAAGCTCATCGCACGCTGGCTGCAGCCACTCCTGCAGACCATGATCCAGCCCGGTGTCATCGACGAGGGCGTGCGCCGTACCGCCATGCGCTCGGGCGCGCTGGCGCTGGTCCCGCTTATGCTCTGGCTGTGGCTGCTTGCCATCAGCGCCGTCCTGCGCCATCACGGCTGGGACACCGCCCTGCTGCGCCCGGCCATGATCCTCGCCGGCGCGCTGGCGGTGATCCGCATGGGTGTATTCGTGCTGCGGCACAGCCTCAGCCCAGGTGGCCCGCTCAAGGCCTGGGAGGGCGTGCTGACGGTCACGATCTGGGCCCTGGTTGCCTTCCACATTCTTGGTTGGCTTCCGCGGATCGAGCAACTGCTTGACGAATACGCCTTCAGCTTCGGCACGGTGCGCGTGTCCCTGCTGAATGTCCTGAGTTTCGCCCTTTCCATCGCCGTGATGCTGCTGGTCGCCCTGTGGCTGTCCAACGCCATTCGCAGCCGGGTTGGACGCAGCCGCACACTTGACGAAAGCATGAAAATTGCGCTGTCCAAGCTCATCAAGTTTGTTCTGCTCACCGTCGCCGTGCTCGTCGCCATGGTATCGGCAGGCATCGACATCACGGCCTTCGCCGTCTTCGGCGGAGCGCTGGGTGTCGGCATCGGCCTAGGCCTGCAGCGCGTAGTTAGCAATTTTGTCAGCGGATTTATTCTCGCTTTCGAAGGCTCCATCCGTCCGGGGGATGTCATCAGCTATGGAGAAACTTATGGCACCGTGAAGGCACTGCACACGCGTCACATCGTCATTCGCACGCTTGACGGGCTCGACATCCTGGTACCGAACGAGAATCTTCTGACCTCCGACATCACCAACTGGTCCTACGCGGGTGACAGAAAGATCCGGCTGCGACTTCCGGTGGATATCAGTTACAACGACGAACCGGAGGAGGTACTGAAGCGGCTGGAGTGGCTCGCGCGGGAAAATCCGCGCGTCCTGAAAAACCCGCCACCGCTGGCATTCCTGCTAGGTTACGGTGACAACGGCATCAACCTGGAACTGCGTGTCTGGCTCAGCGATCCGGATATCCGGGGAGAAGTACGCACTGAAATGTATAAAGCCATGTGGACCGACTTCCACGCCGCGGGCATCACCTTTCCCTTTCCCCAGCGCGATGTCTACATCAAGGATTTTCCGGCCGGGGCAGGACCCCTTGCTGGCGCCATACCAGATAATCGCTCAAGATCCGGGCGTGGTCGAAAACGAGGGGGGAAGGCAAAGCCTCCGGACTGAAAATCGCCGCACCGGCCGCATCGTCCTGCGCCCGGGGCTCGCCCTGGCTTTCGGCGATGTATACCACCGAGACCGTATGACCGCGCGGATCGCGAGCCAGATCGGAATAACATCCCAGCAGCATTTTGATCCTCACATGCAATGTCGTTTCCTCGGCCGCCTCGCGCACGGCGGCATGCTCCAGCGTTTCACCGACATCCACGAAACCGCCGGGCAAGGCCCAGCCATGCGGCGGATTCTTGCGCCGTATCAGCACAATCGGAACATCCGCACGATCTTTGAGCTCGATAATGATGTCTGTGGTTAACGCCGGTGTTCTCGGTGCGGGCATGATATTCCTCTGGTATTCGACGTTTTCAGGCTTTTTCAGATTCTGCGAGCGCAGAACCAGGCTTTTAGGGTATAATTACACAACTTACTACTTATTGAACCGAGGTTTTAGCGAATGCTGGAAGAGTTTATCAGTCTCCCATGGTGGGGATATATTGTTGTCACGCTTGCATTGACCCACGTAACCATCGCCGCCGTCACCATCTTTCTTCATCGTCACCAGGCCCACCGGGCTCTCGATCTGCACCCGATCATCAGTCACTTCTTCCGTTTCTGGTTGTGGCTCACCACCGGCATGGTCACGAAGGAGTGGGCCGCCATCCACCGCAAGCATCACGCTAAGGTGGAAACGCCGGACGACCCGCACAGCCCGCAGCAATTCGGCATCCGCACCGTGATGTGGCAGGGCACCGAACTCTATCGCCGCGAAGCCAGGAATCTTGAAACGCTGGACAGGTACGGTCACGGCACCCCGGATGACTGGCTCGAACGCCATGTGTACACCGGCCGCAGCAAGACAGGCATCGTCCTCATGTTCGTCATTAACGTGGCGTTGTTCGGACCCATTGGCATCACCATCTGGGCGGTGCAAATGATGTGGATACCGGTTTTCGCGGCCGGCATCATCAACGGTATCGGTCATTACTGGGGCTATCGCAATTTTGAAGTCGCCGACGCCAGCACCAATATCGTGCCTTGGGGTATTCTGATCGGCGGCGAGGAGCTGCACAACAATCATCACACCTTTGGCAGCTCCGCCAAGTTGTCGTCCAAGTGGTGGGAGTTCGACATCGGCTGGATGTATATCCGGATCATGGAAACTTTCGGCTTGGCGCACGTGAAGAAAATCCCACCCCAACTCACTTGCAACTCAGCCAAACAGCACATGGACATTGACACCGTCAAGGCCGTGATCACAGGGCGCTTCCAGGTCATGGCCCAGTTCGCGCGCGAAGTCATGACCCATGTGCACCGTCAGGAACTGAAAAAGGCCGACCCGAACGATCGTGAATCCTGGGCCCTGCTCAAACGCGCGCGGCGGCTGATGGTGCGCGAGGCGGCGCTGCTGGACGAGGCTTCCCGGCGCTGGCTGAATGATGTCCTGGCGCACAATGTCACGCTTGGTACGGTGTACACCATGAAACAAAAGCTGCAGGCCATCTGGCAACGATCGGCCACCACACAAGATCACCTGCTGCATGCCTTGCAGGAGTGGTGCCGCGAGGCGGAAGCCACGGGTATTGAGGCGCTGCAAAATTTTTCACAAAAATTGCGCACTTACTCCTTGGCACCGATGTCTGCGTGATTGACCAACTCTGAAAGAAAAAACCCGCCAATGGCGGGTTTTTTTATGCTGCCGAAAAGAGACGATTCAGGCCGCTCGAGAAAATCGCTTATGCAGCGGGCTGTGGCGCGGAAAATGGGCCAGCAGGAATTCCATCTGATCCGCGAGGATGCGTTTTCCCTGAAGAAAGATGTACTCGGCGTGCGTCGGAATGAACGGTACGGCTATCAGCTCGAGTCCTGCCATCTCCGGTGAGCGACCGGCTTTGTGGTTGTTGCAACGCTTACAGGCGGTAACGACATTGTTCCAGGAATCGGTGCCCCCCGCGCTTAACGGGATGATGTGATCACGCGACAAACCACGGGAGGAAAATTGCTCACCGCAGTACATGCACAGGTGTGCATCGCGGGCAAAAAGTGTTTGATTATTCAGCGGCGGGACGTAATGCGCCCGTGCCTTCAGGACCGCATGACTGTCACCATGGGTGGCAACAATGGAACTGATTTCGAGGACGGAGCGCTTGCCGGTGATGGCATTAAATCCTCCGTGTATTTCGTACAGCGGCACCCCGCAGGTGTAGGCCACCTGCCCGAGGTGATAGACGCGTACGGCCTCTTTGAAATCAATCCACTCAAGCGGCATCCCGGAGGCGTCGGTCCTCAACACT
>DATCZH010000195.1:0-7593 GCA_036526015.1 Sulfuricaulis sp. | reverse complement strand
CCGATCACGCCCACGCGTTGTGTGGGGCGGACATCGAACTGCACCAGTGGATTGAACACCGTGATGCCGGCGCACAGCAACGGGCCGGCTTTCATGACATCTAGGTCCGCCGGCAGCGGCGTGGCCCACACCGCCTGGCAGCGTACTTTGTCGGCGAATCCGCCGTGTCGTCCGACGATTGTCTGTTCGACCTCCGTACAATGATTTTGATCACCGCGCAGACACGCGTGACAAATCATGCAACTGCCACTGAACCAGCCGACGCCAACCGTGTCCCTCAGCTTGAGATGCGTTACGTTGGTACCGACTTGGGATATTTTTCCAACGACCTCATGGCCGGGCACCAGCGGGTACTCACTGTCACTCCATTCGTTGTCCACCATCGACAGGTCGGAGTGGCACAGGCCGCAGGCAATGACATCGATCTCGACCTGATCGGGGCCGAGTACGCCGGGATCGTACTCGATGCGCTGGAAACGTCCCCTGGCTTTTTTCACGGCATAGGCGTTTATCATCGGGATGCTCCTGATGGATCTTCCGGCGGCCTGAGCTCCTTGCCAAACCGGTGCGGTGCCACGACCCCGTTGCAAGCACAGGCCGAGAGTTTCAAGCCGGGCGGGAGCTGTTGTGGTATTGCCGCAAAAATCGGCGCGGGCCAAGAGAATTCACCGGGCGGGTACCGAAGAAACGATCACCGATTCCCCCTTTTGCCGCGACAATTCACGACAACAAGGCAGCCTGGGCGGCTGCTAGACGGGCAATGGGAACACGCGGGGGTGAACAGGAGACGTAATTCAACCCGATTTCGTGACAAAAACGTATCGAAGCAGGATGTCCCCCTTGCTCACCACAGATACCAACAATCAAATCGGCTCTGGTTTTACGTCCCCATTCGACGGCAATTTTCATCAACTGACCGACCCCTTTGACATCGAGCACCTCAAAAGGGTTGTCCTGCAATATCTGGTTCTCATTGTAAAAAGGGAGAAACTTGTTTTCTGCATCTTCACGGGAAAACGAGAACGTGGACTGCGTGAGGTCATTGGTTCCAAAAGAGAAAAACTCTGCAACGTCGGCCAGTTTGCCTGCACGCATGCAGGCACGCACTACCTCTATCATGGTACCGAATTTAAAATCCAGTTCGATACCGTATTCTTGCTCGACAGACAGTCTGATATCGCCAACCATCGATTTCACCCTGATCAGCTCTTGCGCCGTGCAAACTTGCGGAATCATAATTTCCGGGTGGACTTCGAGACCCTCTTTGACACATTCGGCTGCCGCCTGCAGAATGGCGTTGATTTGCATGGCATATATTTCCGGATAGGTAATTCCAAGCCGCACGCCACGATGTCCGAGCATCGGATTCACCTCGAACAGCTCCCGCACTTTCAGCAGCATCAGCTCCTTCTTGGCAATGGCCTTGTCAACCAGTTCCTGTCCGGTCTGATTGAACGGTACTTGTAGCCCGGCCGTCTCAACGGCGCCGGAACCCAGTAATTGTATGGCACCGATGAGGTCCCCGACACCATAAATCGTTCTACGCAACTGACGCAGCCGCTCAAGCTCCTGTTCCAGCTGGCGCTCACTGGGCAGGAACTCGTGAATCGGGGGATCGAGCAAGCGGATGGTCACCGGGCGCGGCGCCATGACACTGAACAAGGCCTTGAAATCCTGACGCTGGATCGGCAGCAATACATCCAGCGCCGCCTTGCGGTCCCTTTCCGTGTTGGCCAGTATCATGCTCACGACCAGGGGAAGCCGATCCTGAGCATTAAACATGCGCTCGGTTCGACACAGTCCTATGCCCATAGCACCGTAATCCACCGCCTGCGTAGCGGCCTCCGGTGTATCGACGTTGGTCATCACCTGAAGTCGCGCGACCTCATCCGCCCACTGCAATAATATCTTCAATTCCGTGGAAAACTCGGGGGGGACCGTGGGAATCCGACCGAGATAAACGTTTCCGTTGCCGCCATCGAGGGTGATCGTATCGCCTTCATTCAAGACAACGCCGCCAATGTTGGCTTGGCGCTTTTGGATATCGACTTGGATCCCTTCTGCGCCCGCGACACAGGGTTTACCCATGCCGCGCGCCACCACCGCCGCGTGGGAAGTCTTGCCGCCTCGGCTCGTCAGAATGCCTTCTGAGGCAAAAAAGCCGTGGATATCATCCGGCCTGGTCTCTTCCCGCACGAGGATTACCTGCTGACCTGTCTGCCGCATCAATTGTGCCCGATCGGCGTCAAATACAACTTTGCCAGAGGCGGCGCCGGGCGAAGCGGGCAGTCCCTGCGCAATGGGTCCTGCCTTGTGATCGGGGTCAAGTCGCGGGTGCAACAATTGCTCCAGCAGCTCCGGTTCCACCCTCAGCAAAGCCCGCTCACGACTGATCAGGCCTTCATTCGCCATCTCGACCGAGGTGCGAACCATCGCCTGGGCATTCATTTTCCCGTTGCGGGTTTGCAAACAATAAAGCGTGCCCTTTTCTATCGTATATTCAAAATCCTGCACTTCCTTGTAATGAGTCTCCAACTTGTTCCGAAGCTCCTGCAGCTGCCGGTACAGCTCGGGCATTTCCTGCTGCATCTTCTGCACCGGTTTGGGCGTACGGATTCCGGCCACTACGTCTTCGCCCTGCGCGTTGACGAGATATTCTCCGTACATCATGTTTTCGCCGGTGCCCGGATTGCGCGTGAAGCCGACGCCGGTGGCGCTGTCGTCACCCATGTTGCCAAATACCATTGTGACGATGTTGACGGCTGTGCCGTTGGCCATGACAGGCGTGATGTTGAACTCGCGTCGATAATCCACCGCCCGCCGGCCCATCCACGAGTCAAACACGGCCTTGATGGCGATCTCCAGTTGCAAATAAACATCTTCGGGAAATGGCTTACCGGTATGCTCGTGCACGACATCAAGGAATAGCTGGCTGATCCGGATCAAATGCTCGGCGGTGAGTCCGATATCGGCCGCGACACCCGCCTGGGTCTTGACGGCATTGAACTGCTCGTCAAATTTATCATCGGGAACATTAAGCGCGACTTTGCCGAACAATTGAATAAATCGCCGGTAGGCATCATAAGCAAACCGTTTATTTCCGGTTTGCTTGATCAGGCCTGCCAATGTATTTTGATTGAGGCCCAAGTTGAGTATGGTATCCATCATTCCCGGCATCGACATAGCGGAACCGGATCGCACGGAAACCAGTAACGGGTGATGTGGATCACCAAATCCCTTGTCGGTCTCCTTCTCCAGTCGCTGGATATGGACGCGCACGTCATCCATCAGGCCCTGAGCAAGTTTTTTTTCAGGGGAACCGAGATAGGCCAAACAGGCTTCCGTGCTGATGACGAAACCCGGCGGTACGTTCAGTCCAATCTGCGTCATTTCGCAGAGATTGGCGCCCTTGCCGCCTAACAGTTGCTTGTTCTTCCCGTCACCTTCGCGAAAAGAAAAAACCTGTTGCCGGGCAGTTTTGACCTTGTTGCCGCTGGTTATCGAAATAGCCATATCCCTGCTCTACTGAAAAGGAGAATACATTCGCTACCGAAATTCTAAAACTTCCGGCCAGACCCATGAAGCGGCGACCGCCCCGCGCGCGCCACTCCCGTATATTCTTCAGTCGCTGAGGCCTCATTGTATCTTTACCAACCCCTGAATTGCCTACCTTCCCCGGGTCTCGCCAACACCCGCCACGCCTTAAGCCCCTGGAATTGACAGGCAACCGCGACTTTTCCATTTGCCGCCAGTGACCGGGAAAACCTGGCTGCGGCGCTTACACCCGATCGGTCCGGGGTCGCGTTCGGCCTGTGCCAATGAATCGAGGCCGGCGCGAAATTCATTCTCTGGAGCGGACCGGGGTTTCGTTGACCGGCCTACGGCTTCAGCAACTTGCGCAACTGGCCGAGGAGCCGATCATCGTCCCATTCGCGACCGCCGATGGCGCGGTGAGTGACATTGCCGCGCGGATCGATAATAAAGGTCGTTGGCAATCCGATCACCGGGTATTTTGCGATGACGCTCCCGTCCCGATCGAGCGGCAGCGGAAACGATACCGGGTATTGCCCGGTGAAGGCGAAAACCGTGGTCTCGTCCTCCCCCACGTTCACAGCGAGAATCGCGATGTCCTCGCCTATGGTCTTCTGGTGCGCGCGTTCCATGGAAGGCATCTCGTAACGGCACGGCGGGCACCAGGTGGCCCAGAAGTTGAGCACCACCACCTTGCCGCGGTAATCCGCGAGGCGATAGGTCTTGTCATCTTCGCCCTTCAGGGCGAAATCCGGCGCCGCGAAGGGCACATCGAGTGGCGTCAGAGTTTGGGCCTTGTCGCGCTCAGCGGCAGTGACGGCAGTTGTAATGAACCACATGGCAAAAACTGCCAGACAGCAGAAACCGTTTCTCAACGTATTCACAGATCTCCGGGCTTAAGATGAATGTCGGGCGCGCAGCGAACTCTCTTGAGTGTCACCGTGCGCTTATTGCCATCCTGATGCCACACGACATCGAGGTCGAATACATCCCCCGGCTTGAGATTGAACATTGACATGCCCCAGTTGTAGTCGCCCGAACGGTAGCTCTGGCGGGTGGGGAGCAGTGACCACTCGAAGGCCAGTCGCGCGGGGGGCGGCGCCCGGCGCGTGGTCCATTCCTTCTCCCAGTCTTCGCGCGTTTTGAGACCACGGCGCGCGCCAGCTGCGTGCACCACCCACTCGCGCAGATTGTATTCGATGGTGCTCGGCGTCGGTGCAGCCGAAATATTCTTGAACACAGTCTGAAACACACAGCTTTGTGCGATCACCTCCGAATCTTCGACCGAAAACCCGCGTGCCTGGAAAAACCCGCGCGTCTGATCCGGAAGCCGTTGTACCAGCCGTATGGACACACCCGACTCGACTATCTCCCAATACGGCAAGCGCGCCTCTTCATCGGTGCCGATCGTGACGGCCGCGTTCGCGGAAGCGGCCGTGAAAAGCAGCGCGGTCACTGCGCGAAAGCACACGCAAAGGGGTGGCATTTATTTCTGAATGTCCTGCATAACCGCTCAATCATACTATTTCCAAGCGCCTGGATGAGCCGAGATTACTACGGGCAAGTGAAATCCTTCTGTTTCTCGAGCGCCTCGATCAGAGTCAGCGCGAGCGCCAGAGTCTTAAGGCCGAGCTCCGGATCTTGTGCGAGATAGTGATCCAACCCCATCGCCGGAATAGTAGGCTGACCGGGGACGAGCGCATCGGCGATAAGAGTCAGTCCGTCATTCGGGCCGTGCTTTCGCAACCCGAGATAACGCTCGCGCGCGAGCTCGGAGACATTTCCGGACATTGGAATGCCGACGTAATTTACCACGGAGAGGTGGCCGGGCAGACGCAGACTTGCGAAACGCGAATCGGAGCGTTCTCTTCCGAGACTTTCCAGTGCGTCCCATTCCCATCCCTGCAGCCAGGCGAAGGCGCGACCCAACCAGCGGCGAAGGCCCGAACGGTAGGGATCAAAGAGGGGCGTGCCGCGCAATAGACCGCCGATGTTAACCCAGGCGTGCACGCGGCAGGACTCAACGACCGTGAGAAGGTTTGCGAGTGCCTGCGCCGTGGCGGGCCCACCGGAACTGGCGCTGACAAGAATGATCCGGGGTGCGACGGCCGGAAACCGTCGCAGGTTATCAGCGATAACGGCGGCATTCTGTTCCACCGATCCCGTGGAAGGAATTTCGATCAGCTGTGTTTTCAGGCCACTCAACTCGAGCCGCGCTCGTGGGCTCGCGAAATCCGCTCCGGTGAAATGCCCGCTCTTTTCATAATCCCATCCGGGAACGAACAGGATGAGATAGCTGGATAAATCCGCGCGCAGATTAATACGCCCACCCGACTTGCGCAGACGTGCCAGGTGGTCGTGAAAATCCCGCTGCCAAGGAACGCTCCGCGGTTCCCGGCTCAGGCGTTCGGCAAAATAAAGCGAGGCAAAATCGGTCGAGTAGCGCTGCGATAAATCTTTAAGATTCTCGCGCGTTGGCAAGTGGGTGGCTGGGGCGCGATGCAATGCATCGAGTACGGTATCCAGCGAGACATCGTGCCGCGTGCCGCGCAGATAATGCTCAAGGTAATAGCGCGCCACCGGCGCATCGAGCGTCGTATCAACGACTTGTCCGGCGATCTCACCGCGCGCCGGGAGCGCCACATGAGCGCATCCGCTGAGCACGAGGCAAATCGCCGCGAGCAATAAGATCTGAAAACCCCGTGTCTGGATCGTAGGCATATTTCCCTAGCAGATGAATCGAGTATTACATACTACGTCATCGCTTGATTTGACATGCAGGCGAATGAACGCAGCAGCCATATTTTGGACTACCACAGCGGCGTGTGCCTGCGCATCAACATCAGAGGCCAGTTGGTAGAGGGAGAACGCGAAGGAGATCATTGATCAGGGAATAGCCTCAACTGCCAGCCAAAGAACTTAACCTGAAACCCGAAGAGCGTCGTCGTGCCCCCATAAGTGGCGTTACAACTCAAGTCCAAAGGCGTTCTACAACTTTCTGCAAAATTTCGAAACATCGATGTCCTTCAGATACGTGACGTATCTCCCTTCGGGTTCTATCTGTTACTGAAGCAACCCGTCAGCAAGGACGTGCCCGTGCAGCTGCAATACACCCACAAAGGAATCCAGATCGGCGTAATGGTGACGGTTATCTGGAGAAATTTGACTAAATTACCCGCGACGCCTTCTGCCACGTCATTCGCTTGCTAGGTGGGCATTTTCCTTCATCCCAACGACATTGATACCAACTTTGCGTTCTATCAGGCGCTCATGGAAGGGACGGAAAGCCGCGGATCGAAAAAAGCTCAGCGGCGGGCGTGATGCGAGCCGCGGGATAAACCGTCCCGACCCACGGCCTCGTCAGTCACCATGGTTCTTCTGCTTAATTGAAGCGGCGAATTCGAGCATACGCTGTGTCGCGCGCAGCGCCTTCACCCGAACGGCTTCCTCCACGTGCACTTCATTTGATCCACTTTCCAGCACTTCCGCGAGGTTGGTGAGCGAGTTCATTGCCATCCACGGACAGCGCGCGCAACTCTCGCAGGTGGCGCCCTCGCCCGCCGTGGGTGCGGCCATGAGGATCTTGCCCGGTGCTGCCTGCCGCATCTTGTAAAAGATGCCACGGTCGGTGGCGACGATCAGCCGCTTATTCGGCAAGCGCTTGGCCGCCGCGATCAGCTGACTGGTCGAGCCGATGACCTCGGCCTGCTCGAGCACCGACGTCGGTGACTCGGGATGAGCGATGATCGCGGCGTCGGGATGCTGGCGCTTGAGTGCGGCGAGCAGCTCTCCCTTGAATTCGTCGTGCACCACGCAGGTGGCGTTCCACAGCAGCATGTCCGCGCCGGTGACGCCCTGAATGTATTTACCAAGGTGCTTGTCCGGTGCCCACAGGATTTTCTCGCCACGGGATTTCAAATATTCGATGAGCTTGACGGCAATGCTCGAGGTCACGACCCAGTCGGCGCGCGCTTTCACCTCGGCACTGGTGTTGGAATACACGACCACCTGGCGGTCGGGATGGGCGTCGCAAAAGGGAATAAACAGATTCGCCGGGCAGCC
>DATCZH010000194.1:0-20480 GCA_036526015.1 Sulfuricaulis sp. | reverse complement strand
ACCGATCGCCTTCGGGCGCGTGGGGAGCCACACGCATTTATTTGCTCTCCCAGGAAATCCGGTATCGAGCCTCGTCACCTTTAAATTATTCGTCGAGCCCGCGCTCATCACCTGGCATCATGGCATCCCGCGCATGCCGCAACTCGCGGCGAGGGCCACCCATGATTTCCGCCGTCACCCCGGCCCCACCGAATTCGTGCGTGCGCGGCTCTCTGCTGAAGGCGGCCAACTCCAGGCGACAGCGCTGCACGGACAAGGTTCGCACATGCTGGGGCCGCTGCGCGAAACTAACGGTTTCATCCGCATCGAGGCTGAAAGTGCCGGTTTCAAGCTGGGCGACACCGTGCTCGCGATCCCCTTGACTACAGATTTCTGAGGATGACCGGTACGCCCCTTGTTACCGCTGAAGCGGAGACTCTCGTGAATATCAACACACCGAAGAATTTGCAGGACCGTCAGCGTCACCGCTGTTCCGGATAATGCCTTTTCATTTATTTGTTATTCGTTTTGTTCGTCCTGGTGTTGTGGCGCTTCCGGTCTTCGGGAATATTGCGGAATAAGGTGTCAACTCCGACATGGGCCATCTCCCAGGATTTCCGACAGGTCGGGCAGCGTGTTTCGTAACCACCGGTAGTGAACGTCTCGCCACAATCAATGCAGGCCCGGTGCGCATGACGGGTCAGCACAATGGTTTCGTTTGGTGACGTGGCACCGACATTCCACGTCGACAACTGCACCGCGTGTTCGGGACAGATGCGCTCACACTGGCCGCAGGCAACGCACACCGCGCTATCGAATGATACGCCGCCACCGTGCAGATTTTCGTAGGACTTCAGCGCACCGGTGGGGCAGAGGCCGGTGCAGCGCCGATGATCCCGGCATTCCGGACCGATTATTACGGTCGGGAAAAAGCTTTGGGGGAGGGAACCGCCATATCTTGCGGCGAGCCGTTCGAGCATCAGCAACCGCCGTTCACGCTCAATCGCCCGTAAAGGTGCCTGGTTGTTCACGGCCCGGAGCAGTTTTCCCGTGCCACCGTCCCCGAGGCGAAATCCAGCCACTTTGCCGGCCGTGATAGCGACCTCGTGCGCCAGTCGGCTCGTGAAATTACGCCGGCTCACTGTATCACCGGTTTCGGTGTTATCCGATATGGTCTGGCGTTGAGATGAAACTGGTAACAGTTGCTTCTCAAGTGTGGGGCAGTGAGATGCCGGGGCGCCGATTTCCTCAAGCCAGTCGCATGTCGCGGACAATGCCGCTTGTGCTGGGTGAGAGTCATTTCCACCGGCTGCACATTGGCCGCACCAGCCACGATCGACTAGTACCAGGCGGCGACTCCCGCCCACGTAGCGCAAGGCGAGCAACTGACTCACTCTCAGGCCACCGAGACAGGGAACGCGCACGGCTCCGGACGGTGAAAGGTCTCGAGGCACCTTCCAGCAGTCGAGCGTAAGTGCCTCGTGTGTGGAATCAGGCGTGGGCGCGAGCGCGAACCCGTGCACCGCGATGGCTCCGGTAGGGCAGGCGCCCATGCAACGGCCACAACCGAGACAACCCTCGTTGAGCTCCATCCCCTCTTCCGTGAGAAACAGCACCTCCACGGGGCAGGCTTCCATGCAACGCGCGCACGTGACCCCTCGTGGGTGCAATTCGAGACAGGCCTTGGCCAGCAATCCAACCGGCGCATTCGGTCGTAGGCGGTGATAAGTGAGGGGGGTATCGGAAGTGTTCATGGTGAACATTTAATGTCGCAGAAGATTGAGGTAGTGCCGGCAGGTATCATGGCCGGCCGTTACCCACGGGCATGGCCTCGATAAAGCGCAGGTTGCACCGGTTTGTGATGGAGAGGCGCACAAAGCCGATGCGGCGGCCGAATGAATCAATGAGCCTATCGCTCATTCCATTTCCTCATCGGTTCACAGCCACCGCACCCTAACATTCAGCCGTGTAGGCGTGAATGATATAGCTCAACGCCCAGGTGCAACGTCATGTGGACGATCCAATACGGATTTATCAAATATAATCATGAAATCGAAAGAGTTTACTTTCGGGGCATTTATGAAAAACAATCGTTTATTCGCTGATTACGAACACCGGGAGACGGATTATTGATATAGATCAATAATCCATCTAGACAACTCAACTAGTTTCTTGTTTCTTGCTGGATTAAAGATAGAGACTAATAATTCAAAATATGGCTACGTGTTCCTGCGAAGTCAAAGCCTGTGTTCTGTGTGAAGACCGTTTGTACGCCGGGCTTTCTAAGGAACAGATCTGCCAGCTCCGCGAGCATCTGATCCGCGAGTTGTATGAACCGCGCGAAGCGCTGTTCCGCGAGGGCGATCCGGCCACCTATCTGTTCGCCTTGCGGCACGGACAGCTCAAGCTCACGTCTTCCATGCCAGACGGACGGCAGCAGATCTTGCGGATCGCAGTCGCCGGGCAACTGCTGGGCATCGAGACGTTCAAGGGTCCCCGATACCCGTTTACGGCTGAAGCACTGACCGACGTGGTGGCCTGCAAGATTAGTCACGATGACCTGCGGAATATCATCGAGTCCAACCCAGCAATATCGCTACGCGTGATCGAGACGCTCAGCCATGAACTGGACCAGGCCGAATCACTGATTCGTGATCTCGGACTGAAGACGGCGCCGGAAAAGGTCTCGAGCTTCGTGCTGTCGCTGGTACCGCTGGGAGGGGATCCAAACGGTGACCTCCCACTGCGCCTCTCGCGCCGCGAAATTGCCGAAATGCTCGGTCTGACGGAGGAGACCGTGAGCCGCGTGATGGCTGACTTTGCCCGAAAAAAACTTATCGGAAGCGGAAGAGGCTTTATCCGCATCCTCGACCGCAAACGGCTCGAGGAGATCAACGGTATCGATGTGAATACGGCCGGTCATCCGCGCCGCGCTGTTTCTGCCAAGCGCTAGAAACTAAATTAATTTGGGTAGTGCCTGGTTCGGCCCCAGCTTTCTTTGCGTTATTCTTTTCGTCTCTTTGGCTGAATACACCATACCGGTTTCTTCCCCGCCTGCATCGCCCCACCCAGGAGATAGTGTCCCCGATAGCTTCTGGCCTCACCGGTGGCAGATTCCGGGTGCAGCCTCGCCTGGTCGCCAGAGAGTAGACAACATCGCGCAAGCGCGCGTATCTTGTGATGAGTTTGCGCGAAGGACTGACGGTAAACCCTTAGTAGACCGAGGAGTGTATTAGGTTTGAATGAATATGATGTCGCCGCCCCGAATAACCCAGTAGAGGGTATTGAGCATGCCGGAACTTTCTGACAAGCAACTGCAGCATCTCGAGCAACGGCTGAGAAATCGCCGCGAAGAATTGCGCGAGATTATTCATCGTGAACTGGCCAATTCGATCCAGGAAGACTACAGTGAACTGGCCGGCATGGTGCACGACACCGGCGATGAATCCTTTGCAGATCTGCTGCGCGGCATCAATATCACCACTCGCGCCCGTGAACTGGAGGAAATCCGGGACGTGGAGTCGGCGCTGGAACGTATCAAGAACGGAGCCTATGCGACTTGTGTGGATTGCGGCGACGCCATCGCGCTTGAGCGCCTGGACGCCTATCCCACGGCCAAGCGCTGCATCAACTGCCAGAGCCGGCACGAGAATCGACGCGGAGGGCGCGACACCACGCCCAGCCTGTAAACCGATTACGGCTGTATCTTCTTCCTCAGCTTTGTTTTCTGACGTCGGCGCGACGGTTGGCCACGCCTCAGACAGGGGTGGCGAGTGTACGTCCGGTCAATAGCACTTCCAGCAGGTCACGGACTTTGCGTATCTCCGCGCCGAAGGGCAGCGATTCCGAACCTCGGAAAAACAGTCCCTGCTGAATATTGCCGCGCTGTGCCGCCGCGAGCTGTGTCTCGATGCAGAACTGGCCGGCGTGGGGGTTTCCGTCCTTGAAGCCGCAATGTGCCAGGCACTCGAGCTGGCTTGGACATTGGACGAAATCGAGACCCGCTTTGGCCCGCAATTTGTCTTCCTTTGCCAGATAGTTTTTCAGCCACGGCGTCAACACCGCGCGCGCGGGCAGCCCGGCGGCGCTCATGAAGGTCACGATGTCCTGGGGTTTGGCCTCGGCTAGCACCTTCTTGAAATTGGGATGGGCATCGCATTCCTCGGTGACGGCGAAGGGTGTGCCGATCTGCGCACCGGCGGCTCCCATGTCGAAAAGCTCCTTGAGCTTCTGGAATGAGTTGATCCCCCCCGCGGGAATCAGCGGGATGCTGCCGAGCGCAATTCCCAGCTCCTGAAACACGCGCCGGATTTCTTCCAACACGCGGGTGAAATCGAACTTCGGATCGTTCACCTCTTCCATGCGTGTGGCGCCCAAATGCCCGCCGGCGTAGCGTGGGTGTTCGATGACGATGGCGTCCGGCAGCCGTCCCTTGCGCATCCATTTCTTCAGCACCGCGCGCACGCCACGTTCTTCCGAAAGAATCGGGATAAGAGCCACGTTTTTGAATTTTTCCGTGAGTTCGGGCAGGTCGAACGGCAGTCCCGCGCCCGTGATGATGGCATTGGCCCCGCTCTTGCAGGACTGGACCACGAGTTCGGCGTAATTCGACAGCGCGCGCATCACGTTCACGGCGACGAAACCCTTTGGCGCGATCTCGTGCGCGGCGCGAATCTCGCGGTCGAGCGCCTCGACATTGGCGGCGCTGTGTACTTTCGGGTCGCGACATTTGCGCAGGCGCTGCATGATGTCCGGATACAGGCGTCGCAGGTCCACGCTGGCGATCGTGCCTACGGCGCCTTCCTTGGCGACGGCGCCCGCCAGGCGGTGCCCGGAAATGCCCACACCCATGCCGCCCTGAATGATGGGAAGCAATTGGTGTTCACGAATTATGAGCAGAGGAAAAGAAGTCGGGATCATGTTTGGGCCCAACAAAACAAACTAGCTGAATTCATGTGAAAAAGTATTGACCAAGGTCAAGCTTGCGACGGGGCGGGAAGGGAATCGCTAGCCAATATAAGGCAAGACCTGCCGCGTCAGCGCGACCAGAACAATATACAAGAATAAGATCATCGCGACGAGCCAGGCGATGACGCGGATTTTCTTTGTCTTGCCGTATTTCAAACCGACGGCACCGATCACGATATAGGCCACAAGCGCCAGAACCTTGGCTGTCAGCCAGTCGTGAACAAATGGATATTGCCGGATTTGAATCATCAGCAGCATGGCCGAAACCAGCAAAGTCGTATCAATAATATGCGGCAATACCCGCACCCATATTCTATGCAGTTGGGAGGATTCGTGGATCATCCAGGTGCCGCGTATAAAAAATCCGGCTCCGGAGAGGATCACGCAGGTGACGTGCAAATATTTAAGCCACAACATCAGTTTGATTTAACGTTGTTATCCGGTTTTCCCATCCACGCGCCGGCGCACATACATCGGCACATAAAGCCGCGCCCACAACAGGAAGGATACCAGCCAGATCGCCGCCGCCAACCCGTTCAGCATGCCGCTCGCCGTGCTGGGCACGAATTCCGCCGCTATGCGCAGCACGGCGGCGAGGTAGATGCCGGCCAGCACGCGCCATGTCAGGTCATCGGCTTCCAGGGCGCGACCAGAATGACCGAGGGTCACGCGCGAGGCCATGGCCACCACCATGCCCGTGAAGAAACCGATGCCGAGCGCATGCAACGACACACGCCCGAGAAAATCTGTGCCGGTGACAAGCAGCGCGAGGCTTTGCGCGGTATACAGCGTCATGCCGATACCGAGCCATAGAAAGGCGATGTGCAGCATGGCCAGCAGGCGCACGTGAAAACTGCGGCGGAATTGCCAGACCCAGGAAAGGTGCAGCGCGGCCGCTGCTAGCGGCGCGTCCGCAACAAAGCGCCAGGCGGGCAGCCCGGCAAGATCGAACAGGACATGCGCCACAACGCAAATGATCATCAACGGCGGGGCCCAGGCGGGCCGAACCATAATATAGTTGATGAGCGCGCTCTGGCTGAAAAATGGAATCATCCGGTGCGCCACCAGAAAAACCACCGGCATCAGAAACAGCCACAGACCGAACTCTCGCGACAGCTGAAACAACACCGGCGTTTGAAACAGGACGGCGGCGAGAAATAACGCGACACCGGTCATCCCGGCCGTCAGCGCCAGATTAAGCAGAGGCTCATGCGCACCGTGCCGCGGCGCCCGGCGATAAACCGCGAACAAGGCATGCAGTGCCACACCCCACCCGGCCAGGTATAACGACAGCCCGAGCAATAGCACAAAGCGCGATAGATATAGGCTTGCGTAAAAAAAGATCATCCCCAATGCCAGCAGCAAGAAGGCGGTGATATATCGCCGGGCGGGCACCGTTTCGCCGCCCATCCAGCGCGGATAGACCGTGAACAGGAACCCGAAAATAAAAAAGGGAAACAGTCCATACTGCATGAGATACATGTGCACCCACGTCCCAGGGATGACCGGTGAGGGGGAGGCCCAGGCTCCCGCGCGGCCCAGCAGTTCCGCTACCCAGAAAAACATCGCCAGCAGCGTCTGCCCCGCGCCGCCCAAAAACAGCATGCGATGCGGTGCGGCGGTGAAGGTTTTCCAGCCGTTTCCGGCCGGGCCTGGCGATGCTGAGTGATCCATTTTGTAAGACCGAGTTTGGCGAAAATCCCCGAGAATGCTGTTCTTTTTACCAATGGACGGTAAGGAATGTATTTGATGCAGGTCATGAAACCGGATCATGCCCAGAGACAATCTGAGCATAGTGAGGGTCGGAAGAGTGGTCTATCTTTAGATAAGGTTTATCCAGCAAGAAATGTCCGGGTGTGCCCCCAAAACAGATTGGAGAATATCCTGAACAAGGCTGTTGATGTGTTGCTTTCCAGGCAGGCCAAGCCTGAATCAGGCACTGATAACAGGCGCCACTTTGCCGTGTACATCCTTATAGGGATCCTCGGTCTTGCGACCTTGGCGCTATTGCACGTCTCTGCCGGAAATCTAGAGCAGGAAAAAAATAATAAAAGATTGATCCGCGAGCAGATAGATGCCGCCCGCTTCCTGGAGTACAGCCTTCAGCAGCGAGTCCTGAACGTGGAGTCACTGCAAGCCTTCATGCTGGCGACGTACAAGACACCGGATTTCTCCGAGTTTGATAAATTTGCGGCGAGCCTGATGCGCTTCACACCCGCCGCCAAGGGATACGGCTTCGGAGACGCCGAGGGCGTACTGCGTCATTTCTATCCTGCGGCGGGCAACGAACAAGCCATTGGAGTGAATATTTATAGCCGGCCCGGCGCGCCGTTCCTGCGCAAGGCCATCAGCGAACGACGCACCACGGTGAGCAACCCCGTCAAAATCGTGCAGGGCGAATTGTCGGTGGTGATCCGCGCGCCGCTATTCCGCGATGATCGTCTTCTCGGTCATGTGCAGGGGGTTTTCGAAATCGACCCACTGATCGCGCAAATAAAAAAAATCGTGGATCAAAATATTGTCCTGCATCTGGAGGATAAACAGGGCCAATATTTCTATGGCGCAACAGAAAATCTCACCTGGACACCCCCTGTGCCCGTAACCGTCGGGGATCACACATGGCAATTGCGTGCAGCATGGATGATCGTGCCGATGGAATCGGCATGGTTGGCACGCATTTTGATCTGGTTCGGCGGCAGTCTCTTTCTCGCGAGTCTGATGTTCATCGTTTACCGTATCCAGTCATACACTCACCTGCTGACCCGGGCCGTGGGCCAGCGCACCGCAGCCTTGCAGGAAAGCCAGCGCATGATCACCACGCTGCTTAGCAACTTGCCAGGCATGGTGTACCGCTGTTCGCACGATGAGAACTGGACCATGGTATATACCAGCGATGGCTGCCAAACGTTGACTGGCTACTCTGCCGAAGATTTCGTGGTGAACAAGAAAATTTCATTCCAGCAGCTGATACATTCCGATGACCTCGAAGTGTTGTCACGTAAACTTGATGAGGCCATCGCCCAGAAGCGCCCGTTTAAGGTTATCTACCGTATTATCACGGCACAGGGAGAAACCAAATGGGTCTGGGAGCAGGGTCGCGGAGTGTATTCACCGCAAGGGGAGTTGCTCGCACTGGAAGGATTCATCACGGATATCAATGAACGCCATATTGCCGAGGAGGCACGGCAGAAGAGCGAGGCCCGGCTCAGCGCGATCGTGCGAACCGCCCTCAACGTAATTATTGTGCTCTCCCCCGATCATCGCATCCTTGAATTCAATCCCGAGGCCGTGCGCGTCTATGGGCGCCGGCGCGAGGAAGTGCTGGGCGAGGATTTCATCAAGCTACTGCTGCCGCAAGAACTGTGGAAAACCGTAGAAGCCGATCTCCAGGATGTTGCCGTCGGCAAGGAGACACGCGGGTTTGAAAACGAGATCACGGCCACGGATGGCAGCAGGCGGAGCATCATATGGAATTTCAGTCGTCTGGACGACAATGCCGGCCACGTTAACGGCATCGTGGCGATCGGCCATGACATCAGCGACTATCGGCGTGCCGTGGTAGCGCTCAGTCAGAAACAGAAATTGCTGAGCGATGTCCTGGAGGCGTTACCGATCGGTGTCTGGATCACCGATCGCGCTGGTAAAGTCATCTCCAGCAACCCGGCCGGACAGGCCATCTGGGCTGGAGTCCGGTATGTCGGCATCGAACAATATGGCGAATACAAGGGCTGGTGGGCCCACACCGGCAAACCGATCGTGGCCGAGGAATGGGCCTTGGCGCGCGCCATCACCAAGGGCGAGACGTCCATCAATGAACTGATCGAAATCCAGTGCTTCGATGGGACTCGCAAAACCGTGCTCAATTCGGCGATGCCGCTCTACGACGCGGACGGGGGGCTTCAGGGCGCCATCGTGGTGAACCAGGATGTCACACAAATGCAGCAGACCCAGAAGGCGCTGAGGGAAAATGAAGACTTTCTCGACCGGTCACAACGCGTCGCCAGTGTCGGCAGCTGGGAATGGGACGTGGTGACGCAACAGGTGAGATGGTCGGAGGAAATGTTCCGCGTTTACGGGATGGAAAAAAAAGATTTCGACGGCACCTACGCCTCCGCCATCGCGAATACGCATCCCAACGATATAGCCCTATTGGAGCGCAACATCGAAAGAGTGCTACGCCAAGGGATCGCGACGTCGATGGAATTCCGCATTCTGAGGCCGGACGGTAAAGCCCGCTGGGTGCAAGGTCAAACCGAGCCCTTTTTCAACGCCAAGGGAGAAATAATTCGGGTCATTGGCACGGTCCGGGACATCACTGAAAGGAAACAGGCGGAAGAGGCGTTGTGGGAAAACGAGATTAGGTACCGGACCCTGTTCGAGGCAGCCAAAGACGCCATTTTTCTGATGAAGGATGGACTGTTCATGGATTGCAATCAACATACCCTGGAAATGTTCGGGTGCCAGCGCCACGAAATCATCGGCCGTTCGCTGATAGATTTCTCGCCGCCCTATCAGCTGGACGGGCGTCCCTCCAAGGAGAAGTCATTGCAAAAAATCAATGCGGCGCTCGGTGGCGAGCCCCAGTTTTTCGAATGGGTACATATCCATCTGGACGGGACCTCGTTCCATGCCGAGGTCAGTCTGAATGCCATTACGCTGAATAACGAACGCTACCTGCATGCCATCGTGCGCGATATCTCCGAGCGCATGCAGGCCCAAGAAAAGTTACAGTATCTGGCGCATCACGACTCCCTGACCGGACTGCCGAATCGGGCCATGTTCCTTGAGCGCCTCGACCACGCGCTGACGCGCGCGCGCTGGACCAGCCGACCCTTGGCCGTGCTCTTTCTTGATCTCGACCGCTTTAAGAACATCAATGACACCTTGGGACATGACATCGGCGATAACGCACTGCGGATCGCCGCCCAGCGCTTGTTGGATTCTGTGCGCGAGGGCGACACTGTGGCCCGTCTTGGCGGCGACGAATTCACCGTACTGCTGGAGGATCTGGCGAGCACGGATGACGTACCGGTGGTCGCGCAGAAAATTATTGAATCTGTATCTCAGCCATTCGAGGTGGAGAGTCGCGAATTTGTCATGACCACCAGCATTGGGATCAGCCTTTATCCCAGCGACGGAGACGATTCGCTGAACCTGCTACGCAACGCTGATACCGCCATGTACCGCGCCAAGGAACAAGGCCGCAACAAAGCTCAGTTCTATTCCGCCGAGATGGGCGTCAAGGCATTTGAAAAATTCATGCTGGAAAGTAATCTGCGGCATGCTTTGGAACGCAATGAATTCCAGCTTTATTACCAGCCACAGGTAGACCTGGCCACGGGAGCAATCATCGGTGTTGAGACCTTGCTGCGCTGGCGGCATCCAGAACTGGGGATGGTCACGCCCGCCCAGTTCATTCCCGTGGCTGAGGAAACTGGCCTCATGAAAAATATCGACGAATGGGTTCTGCGAACGGCCTGTCTCCAATCCCAGGCATGGCGATCCGCCGGTCTGCCTCCTCTCGTCATGGCCGTGAACCTTTCCGGAGCTGTTTTCAGCGAGCACAATCTTATCGACATCATTTCGCGCTTGCTGGGAGAAAGCTGTATGGCACCGGGGCAACTTGAACTGGAAATCACTGAGAGAACGTTCATGCAAAACGCGGAATCTACAGTACGCATACTCGGCGATCTGAGGAAAATGGGCATCCGTCTGGCGATCGACGACTTCGGCACCGGTTATTCGTCGCTCAGTTATCTCAAGCGCTTCCCCATCGATACGCTCAAGATCGACCAATCTTTTCTGCAGGACATGACGGACAGTGATGACAATGCCTCGCTGGTCAAGGCCATCATCGTCATGGGCCATGCCCTGAATCACAAAGTGATCGCCGAAGGAGTCGAGACCACGGAGCAGCTCGCCTTTTTACGCCAAGAGGGATGCGACGGCATGCAGGGTTTTCTCTTCAGCCGTCCCTTGCCGGTGAAAGAAATCACCCGTCTGATTAAGTCCGGCAATAAACAGCGTGCGTGACCTGGCTGTCACCTAGGCGCTGCGGTGGACGCGCAAGCCGTGCAGGCTGTAGAGGGCCAGGCTGAACAGCACCAGCGCGCCCCCCTGGTGCGCGGCGCCCAGTGAAACCGGCGTAACGTGCACTACCGTGGCGATGCCAAGCAGCAGCTGCACCGCGAGCCAACCGAGCAGCAGGTGCGCGCCCCAGCGCACGTGCGGGGGCAGTCCCGCGCGCCTCGCCTTCCACCAGAAGAGTGGTATCACGATGCCCAGCAGGTACGCGAGCAGGCGATGGTTGAACTGCACCGTGGCGATATTCTCGAACAGGTTGATCCAGATCGGCTGCATGGCGTACATGCCTTCGGGAAAAAACCGGCCATTCATGAGCGGAAAGGTGTTGAAGGCAAACCCGGCCTTGGTGCCGGCGACGAATCCACCGGAGAGAACCATGAGAAACACCAGGCCGGTCACGGCGTGGGCGAAACGCCGCAATGCCGGTGGAACGCTGACCGGGGCGCGCCCGGATAATAGGTTCAGCGCCAGCCAGAGAATATAAGCGTAAATCGCCACCGCCAGTCCCAGGTGCGCCGTCAGGCGGTAGGGGCTCACGCGCGGCAGATCGATGAGTCCGCTCGCTACCATCAACCAACCGAGTACGCCATTCAGCGCCACCAGCAGCGGTACCGCCACCATGCGCGGGATCAGTCGTTTCTCGATACGGTCACGCCACAGGAACCACAACAGCGGCACCAGCGCGACAAGAAAGATCAGCCGGCCCCAAAGTCGGTGCAAGTACTCGAGCCAGAAGATTTTCTCGAAACCGGCGAGATCCATGCCGACATTGATTTTTTGATACTCGGGCGTTTTTTTGTACAGCTCGAACAACTCCTGCCAGTGTGTCTCGGTGAGCGGTGGCAGGGTGCCTTCGAACAGCCGCCACTCGACGATGGACAAGCCCGAACGCGTCAGGCGCGTGGTGCCGCCCAGCACGACCATCAAGAAGATCATGGCCGCAACGATCAGCAACCAGATAGCGACTTGTCTTTGATGCGAGGATGTCGATGTGATCATTTTCTCGTTCGAGGTGTCAGCAAGTGATTCAGGTTCACGACAGCGAGCAATAATAGCGCAGCCATCGCATTATGCGCTGTGACCAGACCGAGGGGCAGGCTGAAGGCCACGGCGCCGAGGCCCAGGACCATTTGCAGCAACAGAAAAATCAGCAGGGTCATGCCGGTGCTGCGGTAACGGTTGCCCGAGCCGATGGCGCGCCAGCCGAGCCAAGCCAAATAGAGGAAGGTGAGAACCGCGCCGGCGCGATGCGCCAGATGAATGATCTTGCCGGTATCGCCTGTGATCACTGCGCCGGCGTCCGTGGCCGGCAATACGCGAGACAGATTGAAGCTCTCGCGCCAGGGGCCGCCGCTCCAAGGATAACCTCCGCAACCGGGAAGATCGGTGCAGGCCAGTGCTGCGAAATTGGCGCTGACCCATCCACCGAGCGCGATTTGAAAAAAGACAATGAATATTCCGACAAGTGCCCATGGCCGCAATTCGTGCCCCGGGAGATTCTCCGTTATGGATGATACGGAACGCTGACCCAGCCACCACAGCATGGCAAGCATCGCCATGCCGCCAAGCAGGTTGCTGAGCGTGACCCACGGCAGCAGTGGCGAGGGTGTGATATAACCCAATACCGAAAGAAAAACAGTCAGCCCCAGTAGGGCGAGCGGAATCAAGACAGGTTGCCTGGACTCTTCTCTTCGCCGGTGCAGCGCCATGATCGTGATTCCCAGCACCAGGAGCCCCAGCGCGGAGGCCACCAGGCGGTGAGTCATGGTGGCCCATGGCGGCACCAGGTGCGCCGCGGCGAGCGATTCCGCGCCGCTCGCTTCAGCTTTGATCAACGCGTAGCACGCCGGCCATTCGGTGCAACCAAGCCCGCTGCCCGAGAGGCGCAGGTAGGCGCTTAAGATCACCACAAGCAATACCAACACGAGGGAGACGAAAACCACCAGCGTATAAAGGCCGCTGGCATTGCCGGGTATTCGGCGGTCGGAGGTGTGTTGGCTCATGGGTAGATCAGGTTAGGAGAAAGCGGCAATAGCGGCAAGCTCCGTTTATTTTTTGTCACTTGATGTTGGTCGTGGTGGTTTATCAGGCGCCTGCTACTTTTCTTTGCGAGGCGACCGTATGCGTGTTTGATCAGCGTCAAAGTGTAAAACATTTATTGCGAATTGATCTAAGTCAAGTGCCGACATACCCGAACCGGTTTTAAATTCATAGCGGCATTACGAACGGAGCGGAGCGCAATAGGACTACATTTACGGGGCCGGTGATGCCTAAGGCAGCCCGGCAAAGTGGCCCAACAGCAGTTCGATCTTTCCCGGAGGTATCAACATGTCAGCAGCTAATACTACGAAATCAGGTCAGGACGAAAAAGTTCCAGCGATGCAGAGAGTGCTCGACAATCCTTTTTTGCTTCTGTTCCTCGGCGTGGTGTTTCCCACGGTGTTTTACATCCTGTGGGGCATTATGGAAATCGTCACGCTGCCTATTGCCAAATAATTTCCAGGAGACGCTCACATGTCCTATATCCCTCCTGCCGAACGCCTGTGGTGGAAAGAACCGATTGAAGCGGTTGAATTGTTCTGGGTCGCCATCGCGCTCGTCTGGGCCCTCATAATGTTTTTCATGATGCCTTACTGGCACGTCTACGGTAAACAGAATCTTTCCAGCGAGGCCTATCGCACTACGCCCGAGATGTTTACCAAGAAGGTGCAGGCGATGGTGGATCAATACACCGTCCGCAAGGAAACCGCGCGCGACATGCCGGTGGTTCGCCCGCCCGCGGGTGCCGACATTTACATGCTGGGACGACTGTGGGAATGGTACCCGGTGCTGGAACTCGAGAAGGGCCAGAGCTACCGTCTGCATCTTTCTTCGGTCGATTGGCAGCACGGCTTTTCGCTGCAGCCGGAGAACATCAACGTGCAGGTGATCCCGGGTTATGAAATGGTCATGAAGATCACGCCGAATAAATCGGGCGAATACTCAGTGGTTTGCAACGAATACTGCGGCATCGGTCATCATCAGATGATCGGCAAAATTTACGTGAAGTAAGGAGGAGAGGCCCATGGCGAATACGGTGGAATTCCGAACCTGTCCCGACACCGGCCTTAAGTTCCACAGGCCGGCCGAGACGTTGATGAAACTCAATGCCGTCGCAGGCATCGTGTTCCTGCTGATCGGCGGGGTGTTGGGCCTGTTGATGGGGCTGACGCGCTGGCCCACGGTGCACCTCCTGAACGCGGATTCGTTCTATATGTTGCTCACGGCGCACGGCGTCGGGGTGCTGATTTTCTGGATCATCTTTTTCGAAATCGCGGTGCTGTATTTCACCTGTACCAGCCTGCTGAACTCACGACTCGCTGGTCCGCGTTGGGCCTGGCTGAGTTTCTTCTTGATGGTGGCGGGTTCCATCATGACGATGGTGGCCATCTTCCAGGGACGTTCCAGCGTGATGATGACCTCTTACGTGCCGATGTCGGCCGAGCCGCATTTCTACCTAGGGCTCATCATCTTCGCGGTGGGCGCGCTGATCGGCTGCTTTGTGTTCCTGGCCACGCTGGTGATTGCGCGCGCCGAGCGAACTTACGGCGACGGGTCGATCCCGCTGGTGACATTCGGCGCGCTGACCGCGTGCATCATCGCCATCTTCACTATCGCCTCGGGCGCGATCATCCTGATCCCGACCTTCCTGTGGAAGATCGGCTACATCAACCACATCGACCCCCTGATGTATCGCATCATCTGGTGGGGCATGGGCCACTCCTCGCAGCAGATCAACGTCTCGGCCCACATCGCCGTGTGGTACGCGGTCATGGGCGTGGTATTCGGCGCCCGGCCGCTGTCCGAGAAGGTCTCGCGCATGGCATTCCTGCTTTACATCCTGTTCCTGCAACTCGCCTCGGCGCATCACCTGCTGGCGGACCCGGGCATCGGTACTGAATGGAAGATATTCAATACCAGCTACGCCATGTATCTGGCGGTGCTGGCGAGCATGATTCACGGACTGACGGTGCCGGGAGCGATGGAGGCGGCGCAGCGCAAGCGCGGCTTTAACAAAGGACTGTTCGAGTGGCTGCGCAAGGCACCGTGGAGCAATCCGACGTTCGCGGGCGTGTTTCTGTCGATTCTCATTTTTGGTTTCCTCGGTGGCATTTCCGGTGTGGTCATGGGCACGGAGCAGATCAACCTGATCGTCCACAACACCCTGTACGTCCCGGGACACTTCCACGCTACCGTGGTGGGCGGCACCACGCTTGCGTTCATGGCGCTGACCTACTGGTTGATGCCGGTTTTGTTCCGCCGCGATGTCATTCTGCCATCACTCTCGAAGTTCCAGCCTTACCTGTTTGGTATTGGCATGGCGGGGTTCTCGTTGTTCATGATGGGTGCCGGCACGCTCGGCGTGCCCCGGCGCCACTGGGACATTTCCTTCAGCGGCGCGATCTTCGGTCATCAATACCCGGAAACGGCCTATCTGATGCTGGGCCTCGTGGGAATTTCCGCCATCTTGGCCGTGCTCGGCGGCGGACTTTTCATCCTGCAGATTGTCGGTTCGGTGCTGTTCGGTCGCAAGCGTGGCGAGGTCAAGAGCTCAACGCCGTTGATTGCTGAGCTGGTCGCGCCGGGGGTGCACGGCATCGGCATCGGTGGCATCTCCGTGCCCGGCACGCTGGTGCTGGCGCTGGTGTTCCTGACCTCGTTTATCCTGTACTACTTCGTTAATTGGAAGTACCTGTCCCAGGTCTGGGGACTGGGATAGCCATTCGGTTGTCATCGTGGACCACTGGGCCGGTCCGCGTTAGGGAGGCCGGGCAGGATCACCCTGCCCGGCTGTTCCTTTGTTAGGATGGTCACATGCATTTGATATCGTATATCCCCTTTATCTGGTTGAGCGCTGGTCTGGTCGTCCCGCCAGCCGCTGTGGCGGTCACTCCGCATGATGCCAGCATGCACAAGCCGCCCGCGGCGTCGAAAGCGGACCATGCGCCGTCGAACTTCGATGAAAAGGCCGCGCTCGCCATCAGCCAGGGCGTGATCGGCAAGCTCGTCGGGGATTACACGCTTACAGCGGCAGACGGACGCCGCGTGCGCCTGTCGGAGTTTCGCGGCAAGCCGCTCGTCATCAGCCTCATCTACACCAGTTGCTACCACATCTGCCCCACCACCACCCAGCACCTCGCCAAAGTTACGCGCACCGCGCGTGCCGCGCTCGGGCCAGACAGCTTTACTGTTCTCACCGTCGGTTTTGATACACCCAAGGACACGCCGGTGGCCATGCGCCAGTTTTCCCGGGATCAGGGCATCGACATTCCCGGCTGGCTGTTCCTGAGCAGCGATGCGACGACGATGGAAGGACTCACGAAAGATCTCGGCTTTATTTCCTATCGCGCCCCACAAGGCTTTGATCACTTGATCCAGGCCACGGTGATCGACGGGCAAGGAAAAATTTACCGCCAGGTTTACGGAATGACCTTCGAAACGCCGTTACTCGGGGAGCCGCTGAAGGAGCTGGTCTTCGGGACACCAGTCACGCCCTCACTGCTCTCCAGCCTCAGCAACAAGATCAAGTTGTTTTGCACGGTCTACGATCCGACGACTGACAAGTATCGTTTTGACTATTCGATTTTTCTGGGGATTTTTATTGGCGCCAGTTCCATCGGCATTGTCAGTTTTCTGGTGCTGCGCGAGTGGCGACGCACACGCCGCCGGCGCTTGACCTGAATCATAGTTATATCTCCCAGCGTAATGCTAAGGTATGTCCGTCCTTATTCGGGACGATGACAGATATTTTGGAGATAGGCTTTGCTTGAATCATTTCAGCTCGCTGGCCGGCGGGCGTTTGCATTTGTCGAGAATGCCTTCGATGCCGCCTTCGGTCCCCGGATCAACCCGTTTTATCACCTCGGGGCGCTGTCATTTTTCTTTTTCTGGGTGGTGACAGCCAGCGGCATCTATCTCTTCATTTTTTTCGAGACCAGCATCGAGGGCGCTTACCGCTCGGTCGACTACCTGACACATACCCAGTGGTACCTGGGCGGTGTGGCGCGCAGCCTGCACCGGTATGCCTCGGATGCGATGGTCATTGTCGTGCTGCTGCATCTGGCGCGCGAGTTTGTGCTGGATCGTTACCGGGGCGTTCGCTGGTACGCCTGGATCACGGGGGTGCTGCTATTGTGGTTCCTGTACGCCTCGGGCGTCGGCGGTTATTGGCTGGTCTGGGATCGCCTGGCCCAGTATATCGCCGTAGTGACGTCGGAATGGTTCGACTGGCTACCCATCTTCGGTGAGCCCATGGCGCGGAATTTTCTGAACAACGCCGCGGTGAGCGACAGGTTTTTTTCGCTGCTTTCCTTTTTGCACATCGGCATTCCGCTGTTTCTGCTGCTCGGCATGTGGATACACATCCAGCGCATCAGCGTGGCGAAAACCAATCCGCCGCGCTCGATCATGGTCGGCACGTTGTTAGCGCTGACAGTGCTGTCGGCTCTGTACCCGGCGCTAAGCCAAGGCCCGGCCGATCTCGACACGGTGGTCAGCGTGGTGCGACCCGACTGGTTTTATCTTGCGCTTTATCCCCTGATCGATGCCTGGTCACCGGGTATTGCTTGGGGAATCGCCGGTGGCGGGACCCTGTTGTTGATGATCCTGCCGTGGCTGCCGCGGAGACAGGAGGCAGCCGCGGCCGAGGTCAGTCTTCCGAATTGTAATGGCTGTGGGCGCTGCTTCGCGGATTGTCCCTACAGTGCCGTGATCATGCAGCCACGAACCGATGGGCTGCCGTATAACGCTCAAGCCTCGGTGAATCCGGAGTTGTGCACGGCCTGCGGAATCTGCGTCGGTGCCTGCCCGACCGCCACGCCGTTCCGACGCAAAACAGAGCTGATTGCCGGCATCGACATGCCGTCGCTCCCCATCCGGGCCATCCGGGATAAAACCCTGACCGCAACCGCGAAGCTTTCCGGCACGGACCGGGTCCTCGTTTATGGTTGTCAATCCGGGATCGATCTGACCAGGCTCGCGCAGGCGGGTGTTGGCGTTCTCCCGCTGCCTTGTGTCGCGGCCTTGCCGCCATCGTTCATCGATTTTGTCATCACCCGCCGCCACGCCGATGGCGTGATGCTGGTCGGTTGCGCGACGGGTGACTGTTATCATCGACTAGGGGTGGACTGGACGGAGCAGCGCCTGGCGGGACAGCGCGATCCTTATCTGCGCGGGCGCGTACCGCGCGAGCGGATCGCCACCGCCTGGGTGGCGCCGTCAGGCGCCACGAGTCTGGCGCGGGCACTCGATGCCTTCCGTGCCCGACTGAGGGATATGGGACCCTATCAGAAAGGCGGGAGCTTGCCCCCGCCTTCCGCGTCGCCGGCTTCGGATCAAGGTGAGGTGAGTAATGCCGCTTATCGCCTGGGATGAACGTTTTTCGGTTGGCGTCGCGGCCGTGGATCATGAGCACCGTGAACTGATCGGGCTCGTCAATGAAACCCACGAACGCTTGAAACGCCCCGGGGCCAATATCACCGTTTCTGATTTTCTCGGTGAAATATATACGCGCATATCCGCACATTTCGCGCTCGAGGAAAAACTCATGCGCGCGAGCCGATATGAGCAATTCAGCGAACACAAAGCGGACCATGAGCACTTGCTGGACGATATCCGCGATATCATGGACGACTATGAAGACAGCCAGGTTTTTGACGAGGAACGGCTCGCGCAGCGGTTGGCAACATGGTTCGCCGATCATTTCCGCACGCACGATGCGCGGCTGCATCACAAGCTGGGTTAAGGCGTCGTGAATCCTGAAAACTGTAAAATTGTATAAATGAGGCCTGTATCATGCTGAAAAAGATCATGCGTTATTCCGGCCAAGGGCTGTTCTATGGCTTGTTTGTGTCTGTTATCGGTTATTTTTCCGTGGCGCCGGCCTATGTGCACTTCCCCGCGGACCAGGCCCTGATCAAGGTGAGCTTCAGCCATGCCGGCCAGCCGCTGGAGGAATGCCGCGTGCGTACTGCTGAAGAACTGGAGAAGCTGGCGCCTAACATGCGCCTTCCCATGCAGTGTGGGCGCGAGCGTTCTCCCGTGAAGTTTGAACTCGAATTGGATGGCAAGCCGCTTTACCGCGCCGAGCTACCGCCGGCAGGCTTGTCGCGCGATGGCGCCTCGACCGTTTATAAGCGCTTTGCGGTCCCCACGGGGCGGCATCACCTCCGAGCGCGCCTTAACGACAGCGTACGCGTGCCGGATTTCAACTACACCCAGGAGACGGACGTGACCGTCGTGCCGGGCCAGGTTTTCGTGGTCGACTTCAACGCCCACACCGGCGGGTTTGTGTTTAAGTAAATTATTTCAGACACCGAACACTCAGAGATAACAGAGGTTGTTACCAGATGTTTTTAAATATCGTGTACCCTGGGTTTTCTCCAGTAAATCTTTAATTATGGAATTCACTCTACCGATTCCCGATGACGGACGCCGGCCACTCGCCCGTGGCTGGTTATTGCTCGGGCTGGCTGCGCTCCTCATCTCGGGAATTTTCTCGGTGCTGCTGGTGCTGGCTCGTGCCCCGTATGTGCAGAATTTTTTCCCATGGGTGGATTTTTTCCACACAGCACTGGTGGTGCACGTGGACCTCTCGGTGCTGGTGTGGTTTCTCGCCTTCGGCGGCGTGTTGTGGAGCCTCAATTCCACGACGCGATTCCTGGCTGCCGGCCGGCTGGCGCTGCTATTGGCAATGCTGGGAACGCTGGTGATGGCGACCGCGCCTTTTCTGGGCGCGGGCGAGGCGCTGATGAGCAATTACATTCCCGTGTTACAGCATCCGCTGTTTTTCTCTGGTCTGTTGATGTTCGCCGCCGCCGTGTTCCTGCTGGTGTTGCGCGCCATGGGCGCGATCCCGCCGGTGGGACAGTGGATCGAGGGCGCCGCCGCCTTGCGTTTTGGACTCAACACTGCGGCCGTCTCGGCCATGTTCGCGCTCATTGCCTTTGGCTGGTCGTATTTCACGGTCCCAGAATATCTGCGCGGCAAGCCCTATTACGAATTGCTGTTTTGGGGTGGTGGGCATGTCCTGCAATTCACCTACACTCTGCTGATGCTGGTGGCATGGCTGTGGCTGGCCTCGGCGAGCAGCGTGCGACTCATTCTGAGCCCGCGCGTGGCGCTGATTTTTTTTGGTTTCGGGCTGGTCGCCGTGTTCTTCACGCCGGTTATTTATTACTCCTTCGCGGTGACCTCTGTGGAGCACATCAAGCTTTTCACCTGGCAGATGCAATATGGCGGCAGCCTGGCGGCGCTGCCCCTGAGCCTGGCCCTGCTGCATGGGTTGTTGAAATCCTCGCGCCCCCCCGGTGATGAGCAGCCTTGGCGAGCCGCTTTGATAGTTTCCATGGTACTGTTCGGTGTTGGCGGCGTGATCGGTTTTCTCATCACCGGCACCGATGTCACCATCC
>DATCZH010000193.1:0-2631 GCA_036526015.1 Sulfuricaulis sp. | reverse complement strand
CGCCCTGAACCGCCGCGGCGTCGTGCACATGGCCGCCTACGTGCTGGTCGGCATCGTCCTGTGGGTCTCCGTGCTCAAGTCCGGCGTGCACGCCACGCTGGCGGGCGTGGTGCTGGCGTTTGCGATCCCGCTGCGAACCGGGGACCGGAGCACCAAACCGCCGTTGCTTCAGATGGAACATTCGCTGCATCCGTGGGTGGCGTACGGAATTCTGCCGCTGTTCGCCTTCGGCAATTCCGGTGTTTCGCTGGCCGGGATGTCACTCGCACAAGCACTCGCGCCGGTGCCACTCGGCATCGCGCTCGGCCTGTTTCTCGGCAAGCAACTGGGAGTGTTTGTGTTCTCCTGGATTACGATCAAGCTGCGTATCGCGAAACTGCCGGAAGGCGCCAACTGGTGGCAGTTGTACGGCGCCGCCGTGCTGTGCGGGATCGGCTTTACGATGAGTCTCTTCATCGGTTCATTGGCTTTTGATCAGACAGCGTCAGATTATTCAACGGTGGACCGATTGGGAATCCTGATGGGTTCTGTCGTCTCGGCGATTGTGGGTTACTTTATATTACGATTCACCCCCCGCCGATGAAAAAACGACGCGTGGTCGTCCATGACCGGATGCAAAAAAAATATATCTACTGGCCCGTGGCGCCGGTGGGGAAGAACTTTCATCCGGAATTCAAACCTCAGTTGACGCCGAAGCAGATGCTCACACTCGGCGTCTTCGGCGGCAAGTACATGACCGACTGCCGGAAGGAATTTCCCCAATCGTGGTTCGCCCGGGCAAAATTATGTCATGCGTTTCATGACCCGAAGTTGAATTATTTTGGCGTGAATGCTTCCAAGCCGCTGTCGTACTGGAAGAAGAAAGGCTGGATTTATCCCGAAGACCCGCGCGGCTGGTTCCAGTGGTATTGCCGTTATTACATCGGCCGGCGCGGCCCGGATGACGTGCGTCAGATCAAGCGCTGGAAGGCGATGACACGACACATCGCCCAGATAAAAAAGAACTGCCGCAAAGGCGACAAGCACTGCCGACCCCGGCAGCGACAGGCGTTGCTGCACTGGGCGTATGACAGCCGCAAAATCTGATTCTCGCCTTGATTATGCTTTCGCCACTCTATTCGCCATCAATGAAACATACCTGCGGTGCCACCGGCATATTCCTTCGAAAGTTTCATAAAATTAATCAGGCTACTTTTAGAAAAATAATCTTCGGGCATGGTTAGCGATGCAGAGGAGGACAGCGGTCTATAATTCGCCAATTTTTTACAAAGTGAAAAACCAATGTCTGTCAGATACTTAGATACTTTTTATAACACTAACCCAGCAATACAGTCGGACATAAAGATAAGAAAGATTAAAGCTAATTGATTTAGCTCAATGTTGAAATTTCCCCAACCAGTAGTTTAGTCACAGGCAAATCTCAATCGAGCAAACCGGGCTGTTCACGAGGGGGAGTTATGAAGAATCGAACTGCATTTGGTGGGTTCACTTTTCTGGTTGTCGCGAGTGCGCTGACGCTTGTGTTAGCCGGCTGTAGCGGCAATGAAGGCGCACCGGGAACACCCGGGCCCGGCGTCACATCACCGGGAGCGGCCACCGCGCTGAACATCACCGTCACCAGCGCCAGCGTCAGCAGCGCCCCCGTGATGAAATTCACGGTGACCAACCAGGATAATTCGAAGGTTGCCGGGCTCACGCTCTCGGACCTGCGCTTCACGATCGCGAAACTGGTCCCCGGCTCGAACGGCGGACCCAGCAAGTGGCAGAACTATATCAACACACAAAGCAGCGGATTGGCCGTCGGATTCGTTCGGGGCAACCGCGAAAGTAACGGCACGCTGGTTGATCACCAGGATGGCACGTATACCTATACATTCAGCACCGATATCACCGATCCCACGAAAACCTGCATCGCGCCGTGCGTGGATGCCGACGGGAATCCGATTGATACAAGTTATAACGCAAGTTTGACGCACCGGGTCGCGGTGCAGACGCGCGGCGCGCTCCCCATGGTCAACGGCGTCTATACCTTCCGCCCCTCGGACGGTGCCACCACGGGCCTGTTCTCGCGCGAGATCGTCAAAACCGAGTCGTGCAACGAGTGCCACAACAAGCTCGAGTTGCACGATGCGCGCATCGAGACGCAATACTGCGTGATGTGTCACAACCCGGGTTCCACGGGCAAGGGCACGGTTGGCACGGTGACGGGTCCCACCACGGTCGATTTCAAGGTGATGATTCACAAGATCCATAACGGCGCAGACCTGGCGAGCGTTACGTCCGGCGGGGATTACGGAATCTTCGGCTACAGTGGCACCATCCTTAGCTTCAAGGATGTCCATTTCCCGCAGGATATTCGTAATTGCACGAAATGCCACGACGGCGCCAAGACCGCGCAGGGCGACAACTGGAAAAATCAGCCGAGCAAGGCGGCCTGCGGCGCCTGCCACGACGCTGTCTATTTTGGTACCAGCCCTGACCCCGCCAAGGCGTATCAAACGGAATCTCATATCGCCAAGGCGGCCGCACATGTGCCGCCTGTCACCGTTGGGCCCGATCCGGCTGACGACACGTGCATTGCGTGCCACTCGGCCAGCGGGCCGGCCGGCAGTATCGAAGCGGCCCACGAGA
>DATCZH010000192.1:0-15061 GCA_036526015.1 Sulfuricaulis sp. | reverse complement strand
GAGGTCAAGCCCGCCGCCTCCTTCGTGGATGACTTGGGCGCGGATTCCCTGGACACGGTTGAGCTGGTGATGGCACTGGAAGAGGAATTTGACTGCGAAATTCCGGACGAGCAGGCGGAAAAAATCACCACCGTCCAGCAGGCCATCGATTACATTAACTCCCGTCTGAACTGATAACTCATTAGAATAAGGGGCCGTCAACCTATCCGGGTGACGGCCTCTTGGTTTTCATAGCGCGGTCGGGCTGCGCCCAGATGAGGAACTCGGCTTTGAGCAAGCGGCGTGTCGTCATAACAGGCCTAGGTGTCCTGTCCCCCCTTGGCATCGGTGTCGCCGAAAACTGGCGTAACATTCTCGCCGGCCAAAGCGGTATCGGCCCTGTCACGCTGTTTGATGCCAGCGGTTATCCTTCCACCATCGCCGGGGAAGTAAAAAATTTCGACCCCACCGCGTTCGGCATCTCCGAGAAGGAGGCACGCCGCATGGATCGTTTTATCCAGCTCGGGATGGCGGCCGGCATTGAGGCGATCAAGGACTCCGGTCTTCAGGTGACCGAGGCCAACGCCGAACGCATCGGCGTGCATCTCGGCTCTGGCATTGGCGGCGTCGGCACGATCGAAGACACCACGCTCACCATCCGGGATAAGGGACCGCGCCGGGTTTCCCCGTTTTATGTTCCCATGAGCATCATTAACATGATCTCGGGCGATCTGTCGGTCATGTTCGGCCTCAAGGGACCTAATCTATCCATGGTCACCGCCTGTGCCACGGCAACGCACGGCATCGGCGATGCCGGCCGCCTGGTCGAATATGGAGACGCCGACGTCATGATCGCCGGAGGCGGTGAGGCCGCCATCACGCCTACCGCGATAGCCGGTTTTGGCAACGCCAAGGCCTTGTCCACCCGCAACGACAGTCCCGAGACCGCCAGCCGACCGTGGGACAAGGACCGCGACGGCTTTGTGCTGGGCGAAGGCGCAGGCGTGGTGGTGCTGGAGGAATACGAACATGCAAAAAAACGCGGCGCCAAGATCTATTGCGAACTCGTGGGCTTCGGCATGAGTGGAGATGCATTCCACATGACCAGCCCGCCGGAGAGTGGCGAGGGCGCGGCGCGCTGCATGCGCAACGCCCTGCGCAACGCGGGGCTGAATCCGGACCAGGTGCAGTACATCAATGCCCATGGTACTTCCACTCCGCTAGGTGACCGCGCCGAATCACTTGCCGTCAAAGCCGCGTTCGGCGATCACGCGCGCAAGTTGGCCATGAGTTCAACCAAGTCCATGACCGGTCACCTGCTGGGTGCGGCCGGCGGTATCGAGGCGGTGTACCTGGCCCTCGCGCTGCGGGACCAGGTGGCACCCCCGACCATCAATCTCCTCTCACCCGACCCGGAATGTGACTTGGATTACATACCCAATTCAGCTCGCAAGATGAAAATCGAAGTCGCCCTATCCAATTCCTTCGGCTTCGGTGGAACCAACGGGACCCTGGTGTTTAGCAAACTGGCGTGAATGCCCATCCGGCAGAGAAAACCAAAATCACCCCGGGATGTGTCTGTCGCCGCCTGACGCGTATCCCCGATCTCGTTGCACTGCATTCCCACTCTCCCGAAAGATATCCGCACCTGCTGGTCAGCGTGGCGGACGGTACACCGCGTGCCCGTTATGACATCCTGTTCGCTTTTCCCGGTGAAACCCTGACGCTGGAAGCGGATTCCCAGCTATATCGCCGCGGGCAACGGCTGGGCTACGGGGATTTCCTGGAAACTTTTGAGCGTGAATGGCAGGCACAATCCGTGGCAGCGCCGGATGACCGTTTGAGCCCCGATCGACTGCCGTTTACCGGCGGTTGGTTTGTCTTTTTCAGCTATGAGCTGGTGTCTCAAATCGAGCCAACTGTCACCGGGATAAAATTTGACCCGGTTTTTCCGGTTGCCTGTGCCACGCGCATTCCGGCGGCCGTGATCGTTGACCGCGCCCGACAACAGGGCTGGCTGATGTGTGAGGTGGAAGGCGCCGCAGACCTGATGCCTCGGCTGGAAGAGGACGCGCTGGCCGCCTCGATGGTAGAAACCGACGCGATGCCTGTGATGGAAGCTAGCGAGGAAACATCGCGGGATTTTCTCGAACATGTAAAAGAGATTCAGGAGTACATTCGTGCCGGCGATGTGTTTCAGGTGAACCTTTCGCGCCTGTGGCGCGCCAAGCTATCATCGCCCGCGAGTCCGGCCGGGCTGTTTCGCCGGCTGTGTGCCGCCAACCCCGGACCGTTTTCCGGCATGATGACCTGGGATAATGACCGCGCTGTGATCAGTTCATCACCGGAGCGACTGGTGGCGGTGCGTGATAACCGGGTGCACACACGCCCCATCGCCGGGACCTTTCCGCGCAGCCCGGACCCCATTCAAGACCTTGCTTTATCGCAGGACCTGTTGCGGCATCCGAAGGAACGTGCCGAGCATGTCATGCTGATCGATCTCGAGCGTAATGATCTCGGGCGCGTCTGCCGCACCGGATCAATCCGCGTCAGTGAATTCATGACACTTGAGTCCTACCGGCATGTGCACCATATCGTTTCGGAAGTTAGTGGTGAACTGAAGGAACACATGACGCCGGCAAAGGTAATTCGCGCCGTGTTTCCCGGTGGCACGATCACTGGATGTCCCAAGGTGCGCTGCATGCAGATTATCGCCGAACTGGAGCGGGCACCGCGCGGCGCCTATACCGGGTCGATGGGATATATCAACCGCGATGGCAGCCTTGATTTAAACATTCTGATACGCACCATCGTGCAAAGCGGAGAAAATATTTCTCTGCGCGCCGGCGCCGGTATCGTTGCCGATTCGGTTCCGGAGCGTGAACTGGCGGAGACCCGTGCCAAGGCCCGGGGCCTGCTCGTGGCGCTGGGTGTAGTGGCATGAGCCGTGGAGCAGGGGCCCCGCGAAGCGTGGCTGCGACCGGCGAAGGCAACAGGATGCCTACGGCAAGGAGCATCGGATTTGTCGGGCCCTTCGGAGGCGTCACATGACGCTTCTCGTCAATGGATCCGCGGGGGAGAATGTATCGGCGCTCGATCGCGGTTTTCAATACGGTGATGGGCTTTTCGAGACACTGGCGGTTGAAAACGGTGAGCCACTGCTCTGGCATAAACATCTACGGCGTATGCATGACGGCGCGGCCCGACTTGGTATCCAGGCGCCTTCCACTGAGCTGTTGCAACGCGAAGCCGGACAGGTATGCCGTGGCGCCAGTCGTGGTGTACTGAAGATCGTTCTCACCCGCGGGATCTCGGGGAGGGGATATACGCCATCCACCGGAGTGGAGCCGACACGAACAGTTGGTTTGCTTCCGTGGCCGGATTATCCTGCGCGGCATCGCACGCATGGCGTCAATATCCAGTTCTGTCATACCCTGATATCACGTCACAACCGGCTGGCAGGTCTGAAACATCTCAACCGCCTGGAACAAATACTGGGAAGGATGGAATTGAACGATGATTGCGCAGAGGGCCTGATGCAGGATGAAGTCGGTCATGTCATAGACGGAACCATGACGAATCTTTTCATGGTAGCGCGTGGCAACTTGATTACACCGGATCTGACGTACAGTGGTGTGGAAGGCGTGATGCGCGCAGTGGTATTGGAACATGCCGCGACGCTTTCCATCCCATGTAATGTAACCCACATGACTCGCGCGGACATCCTGGCCGCTGATGAGATTTTTTTGACCAACAGCCTCATTGGATTATGGCCGGTGTGCCGCATCCAATCTCGGGAATATCCCGTGGGTCGGATCACCCAACGAATACAGGAAGCTATTCGCGATGCGCACATCGATTATTAGAATCATCTTCGGTGTGTTCGGTCTGTTCCTGATTGGCGCCGCCTACCTGCTGTGGTCCTGGAATCATCCCCTTCGTCCAGGCAGTGAAACATATGAGGTCAAGCCCGGAACCAGCTTGCGCGCGTTCGCGCGCGTGCTCAGCGCGCGCCATGTTTTGCCGGAAAGTCATTCTTTTGTCCTGTTGGCGCGTTTGACCGGCCATGACCGTGCTTTGAAATCGGGGGAATATCGTTTTCGCGATGGGATGTCGGCACGCGAACTACTTGATCAAATCATCGCCGGTCGGGTGATCGAGTACCCAGCGGTGCTGGTCGAAGGCTGGACCTTCGGACAGTTTTTAGCCGCGCTGGCATCGGCGCCCAAGCTTGGCCAGAGCCTTGCCGGAAAACCCTCCGAGGTCATCATGGAGCACCTGGGTCATCCCGATGAGCATCCGGAAGGACGATTCTTCCCAGACACTTATTATTACTCGGCCGGGCAGACCGATCTCATGATTCTCGCGAATGCTTATGACAAAATGCAAAAACTTCTGCAACGGGCATGGGAAGGTCGTGACAACAATCTTCCTCTCAATAATCCCTACGAGGCGCTGATTTTGGCTTCCATTGTGGAAAAGGAAACCGGTCAAGTCGATGAACGTCGCTTGATTGCCGGAGTGTTCATCAATCGATTGCGGCTCGGTATGCGTCTGCAGTCTGATCCGACCGTGATCTATGGCATGGGGAAAGGGTTTGACGGAAACATCCGGCTGAAGGATCTTCGAAATGACACGCCTTACAACACGTATACTCGCAAGGGCCTGCCGCCGACACCGGTAGCCATGCCCGGGAAAGACGCTTTGCTGGCGGTACTGCATCCCATGGTGACGGATGCGCTTTATTTCGTCTCCCGCGGAGATGGCAGCCATGAATTTTCCAATTCGCTGGAGGAACACAACCGTGCCGTGCTCAAATATCAGCTTAAGGGAAAACCACGTAATGTTTTGCCGCCGAGGACCCCGGATGCCTTGGGAAGCACTTCAACAATGAAACTGTCGCCCGACCAATAAGGTCTCCATGCCACGCAGAATATTTATCACGCTGGAAGGTGGGGAAGGAGCCGGGAAAAGTACCAACCTCGCCTTCGCGCACCAATGGTTGCAACACAATGGCTGCGACGTGGTCATTACGCGCGAACCGGGCGGGACCGAACTCGGCGAGCACATTCGCGAAATCCTGTTGGATGGCAATCAACACCACATCACTCCGGACAGCGAAATGCTTCTGATGTTCGCTGCTCGGGCTGAGCACATCAATAAGGTGATACGACCGGCCCTGGACGCTGGCAAAGTGGTGCTGTGTGATCGTTTTACCGATGCCACTTATGCCTATCAGGGAGGTGGCCGAGGTCTGGATGCCAATCGGATCGCGGTCATCGAAAACTGGGTGCAGGGCGACCTTCGCCCGGACCTGACATTGCTTTTCGATGTTCCTGTGGAAGCCGGGCGTGAACGTGCCGGACAGCGCAGCGAACCGGACCGTTTCGAGCGCGAGAACAATGAATTCTTTCGACGCGTCCGTGAGACTTATCTCGCTCGTGCCGCTCAAGAGCCTAAACGCATTCGTGTCATTGACGCCAGCCGACCGCTGGAGCAGGTCGAGCAGCAGATCGTCAGCGTGTTGCAGGAGGTAGTGCATGGCTGGTGATGACCCCACGGTTGGTCGTTTTACCGCAACGCAGGAACGTTACCCGTGGCATGAGGCGTTGTGGTCGACTCTTTCGCGCCAGTTTGACCAGCTCCCGCATGCGCTGTTGCTGCAAGGGAGGCCCGGTCTCGGCAAGCATGATTTTGCGGTGCAACTGGCCCAGGCGTTTTTATGCGAGCGCCCGCGAAATGCCGCGGCCTGCGGTGAATGTCATGCCTGTCACCTGTTCCGGGTCGGCACCCATCCGGATCTTTCCAGTATCGGGCCGGTGGACGATGCCAGAAGTATTACGGTGGACCAGATTCGTGCACTGGGGGATTTTCTATCGCTGCGACCGCATACGGCCATGCGCAAAGTGGTGGTCATATCTCCGGCGGAGGCCATGAATATCAATGCTGCCAACAGCCTGCTGAAACAGCTCGAGGAGCCCCCCACGGGCTGTATGCTGCTGTTGGTCACCAGCCATCCGGCACGCCTGCCGGCTACCATTCGCAGCCGCTGCACCCAATTACTTTTCAAACAGCCGGCCGCCGCGGTCGGGCTGGCCTGGCTGCGGTCTCGGCCGAATTCCGGGGAAAACCCGGCTTGGCTCTTGGATTTTTCCGGAGGTTCACCGTTGATGGCGGAATCCCTCGGGTCCCAGGGTTTTCTTCAGGTGCGCGCACAATTGATTCAGGATCTGGCAGCGCTGGCTCAGTCGCGGGAACATCCAGTGGTCTGCGCCACCCGCTGGAAAGGTATAGGTACGGCGCGCGTTCTCGGCTGGCTGTATGGATTTGCCAACGACCTTATCAAATTAGGTCAGGGTGCCCCTGAAACGGCTATGATGAACAAAGAAGCAATTTCTTTTGAGGTTGTTAATAAAAATAAATATAAAATGAGCGAGTTATACGATTTTATTGATGCTATTCTTGAGAAATATCGGCAGCTTAACAGCCCGCTCGATGAATTGTTGATGCTGGAGGATGTTTTGATACGCTGGATCCGATTGAGCCGTCTACAATGAAAATGAGCCGTCGCTTCCTATGATCGATAAAACCACCGAACAAACCTCCGCTGGCGCACCTAAGGCGGGAAAACCCATGCCAATCGCGTCGCGACCTGGCGTTCTGTCCCTGACTATCAAGGACAAACATGCCCTGTACGCGGCATACATGCCATTCGTGAAGGGTGGCGGTATATTTGTACCGAGTAACCGGCCCTATAAGCTGGGCGAAGAGGTGTTTATGCTGCTGACCCTGATGGACAGCAAAGAAAAGATTCCGGTCGCCGGCCATGTGGTCTGGGTCACGCCGCCGGGCGCGCAGAGCAACCGCACCGCTGGGATCGGCGTTCAGTTCAGTGAGAAGGATTCGGGCATCGCCCGCAATAAAATTGAAGGCATCTTGGCTGGCGCGCTCAATTCCGACCGGCTCACGCACACGATGTAACGTGACGCCGCTCATTGATTCCCACTGTCATCTCAACTTCGATCCCCTAAATTCCAGCCTGGAAGAAGTAATTCAAAGAGCCCGGGACAACGGGGTCGGATACATGCTGTGCGTATCGGTCACGCTCGAAACCTTTCCTGAAATCCGCGCAATCGCGCACAACCATCCGGACATTTTTGCCTCGGTGGGTGTGCATCCCAATGAGCGAGAAGGGCGTGAACCGTCCGTGGATGACCTGACAAGCCTGGCGGACGACGAGCGAGTAGTGGCTATCGGCGAGACCGGCCTCGATTATTATCGCTCTCAAGGCGACATGGCCTGGCAGCAGGAACGGTTCCGGCTACATATTCGCGCGGCGCGTCAATCGGGCAAACCGCTCATTGTTCACACACGCGAGGCGTCGGAAGACACCCTGCGGATCATGCGTGAAGAGAAAGCGAGCGAGGCCGGAGGCGTTATGCATTGCTTCACCGAATCCCTTGACGTGGCGCGCCAGGCCCTCGATCTTGATTTCCATATTTCCTTTTCCGGCATTGTTACATTCCGCAACGCCGAAGCACTGCGTGACGTGGCCAAAAAGGTGCCGGAGAATCGTCTGCTGATCGAAACCGATTCGCCGTATCTTGCGCCCGTACCGCATCGAGGCAAAATCAATGAACCAGCCTATGTGCGACATGTCGCCCAATGCCTGGCGGAGGTACGGGGGATGGATATCGAACTCATCGCACAAATCACTACACGCAATTTCTTTTCACTGTTCAAGGATGTCAATTCTGCTGTTGCGGATACCTGATAGTCGATCCATCTCCCCGTGAATCTGTAAAATAATGTTACATGGTCCCTACACCAAGCAATCGGGTGCGGATATCCGTCGCACAACGAATATCGCTCTTTTGCATCTATTTCATACAGTTACAGCGCAAAATATTTGATCAAATATAGGATATGCGGTAAAGTCGATGCAGAAAGACTAGCCGTCGTCCATGACGCTTGTCCGTGCATCTGTATCCATTGCAAGATCATCGCGAAGGCACGGTGAAAATAATCTGACTCATCGCAACAACCGCGCACCTTGCATCACTTGAAACTACCGCTTTTATTCGCGTGGGCATTGCGCAGCAACGGTCGGCGCACGACCATGCCGACTATTAATTTGATCTAAGCGATGGTAGCCAGGAGACTCTATTATGGCGACAACGCGGACAAAAGACATAAAATCTGTCGATGTCCAACCCGTTCAAAGTGATGTCAGCCTGCTGACAGAGCACGACATATACCTGTTCAAGGAAGGCAGGAATTTCCGTCTGTATGACAAGCTTGGGACGCACCTGCATGCCGTCAATGGCGTCGCCGGTGTCTATTTCGCGGTCTGGGCACCCAATGCCCGTCAAGTGGCCGTTGTCGGCGATTTCAATGGCTGGCGGCCCAATTCGCATCTATTAACGGCGCGCATGGATGATTCGGGAATTTGGGAGGGATTCATTCCTGGAGTGACCCGTGGGGCAAAATATAAATATCACCTGACTTCGCATCACCGTAATTACCAAGTTGAGAAGACCGATCCCTTCGCGCTGTATACCGAAACGCCACCTCGCACTGCCTCGGTCGTGTGGGATCTGGATTACCAGTGGGCCGACCAGACGTGGATGCAGGAACGGAGCAAGGCCAACGCGTTGAACGCCCCCATGTCCACCTATGAAATACATCTTGGGTCATGGAAACGCGTTCCGGACGAGGGCAATCGTTCCTTGCACTACCACGAGCACGCCTCGCAACTGACCGGCTACGTCCGAGACATGGGTTTCACCCATGTAGAGTTTCTTCCGATCACGGAACATCCGTTCTTTGGCTCCTGGGGCTACCAAACCACGGGTTATTTTGCGCCCACGGCACGTTACGGTACACCGCAGGAATTCATGCAGCTTGTTGATCGCCTGCACCAGGGTGGTGTTGGCGTCATCCTCGACTGGGTGCCATCGCACTTTCCCACAGATGAGCACGGGCTCGTTTACTTCGACGGCACTTATTTGTTCGAGCATGCCGATCCCAAACGCGGATTCCACCCGGAATGGAATTCGAGCATCTTCAATTATGGCCGCAACGAAGTGCGTTCAATTCTGACTTCGAGCGCGCTTTTTTGGCTCGACAAATACCACGCCGACGGACTGCGGGTCGACGCCGTCGCGTCAATCCTGTATCTCGATTACGCACGCCGCCAAGGTGAATGGATACCGAATGAATTCGGTGGCAGGGAAAACATCGACGCGATCCAGTTTCTGCGTGATCTGAACGAGGCCGTGTACCGCGATCATCCCGACACGCAGACCATAGCCGAGGAATCGACCTCCTGGCCCATGGTCTCGCGCCCGAACTATCTCGGTGGACTGGGTTTCGGCATGAAGTGGAACATGGGCTGGATGCACGACACGCTGGATTATTTCTCGCACGACCCCATCCACCGGAAATATCACCACAACCAGCTCACATTCAGCATCATGTATGCATTTCATGAAAACTTCGTGTTGCCGTTCTCGCATGACGAAGTGGTGCACGGCAAGGGTTCGCTACTCGGAAAAATGCCAGGTGACGACTGGCAGAAATTTGCCAATCTGCGATGTCTCTTTGGTTACCAGTACGGCCATCCTGGGAAAAAACTTCTTTTCATGGGAAGCGAATTCGGGCAATGGCGGGAATGGAACCACGATCAGAGTTTGGACTGGCATTTGCTAGAGCACTCCCCGCATCAGGGCATCCAGCGCTGGTTGAAGGATCTCAACCATACGTACCGGCGCGAGCCAGCGCTTTACGCACGTGACTTTGATTCGAGCGGTTTCGAATGGGCGGACCTGCACGACTGGGAACACAGTATCATCAGTTTTTTCCGCAAGGGTGAGAAACCGGAGGATGTGGTGTTGGTCGTGTGCAATTTCACGCCGGTCCCGCAGGTCAATTATCGCATCGGAGTTTCGCGTGGCGGCTATTGGCGTGAACTGCTGAACAGCGATGCCACGATCTATGGCGGTAGCGGGCAGGGAAACGTGGGAGGCGTAGAGTCCGCGCCAGTCCCATGCCATGGCCGCTATCATTCCCTTTTGCTGACCTTGCCGCCCCTGAGCATCGTTTACCTGAAGGCGCCAGGTACGCCCGATCGCTGAGCAATACGATCATGGCCAAATCCCATATAACCCAGACGCCTATTACCACCGACGGGCAATGCCGAGTGGTGATCGAAGGTGTGCGTCCTGAAGTTGACAACGGTCGCTATCCCATCAAGCGTAGTGTCGGTGAACCGGTGACGATCGAGGCGGACGTGTTCGTCGACGGGCACGATAAGCTCGCCAGCCTGTTGCTCTACCGGCGCGAGACCTCCCACGAATGGAGCGAAGTCCCCATGACCCCCCTGGTCAATGATCGCTGGCACGCCACTTTTCAAGTGACCGAGGTTGGCCGTTACCGCTACACGGTCGTGGCCTGGGTTGATCACTTCCAGTCCTGGTGTCATGACCTTGTGCGCCGGCCGGACACCGACCCGGATCTGAAAATGGTTTTTCTGATAGGTTCCGAGCTCGTCAAAAAAGCCGCCGCGAACATCACTGGGAAAGACGCGGAGCGATTGAGCGCGCTTGCGCGCACGCTCAGCGGCAGCGCGGCGTTGACGGAAAAACGCCGTGTGGCACTGGATGAAGAGAACGCAAAGCTGATGGGGCGCCACGCCGAGCGCCACTTTGTCACCCGTTATGACAAGGAATTGATGCTGGAAGTTGACCGCGAGCGCGCTCGTTACAGCTCCTGGTACGAATTTTTCCCACGTTCCAGCGGCGGCGATAAACACGCTGGTTTCCGTAATTGCGAAGAACGCCTGCGTTACGCTGCATCCATGGGATTTAATGTCGTGTATCTGCCGCCGATCCATCCCATCGGCCTGTCATTCCGCAAGGGACCCAACAATGTTTTGACTGCCAAACCGGAAGACGTCGGCAGCCCTTGGGCGATCGGTGCGAAGCAGGGCGGTCATAAGGCCGTGCACCCACAACTCGGCACGCTCGACGATTTCCGCTGGTTCGTAAACAAGACCAAAGAGCTTGGAATGGAAGTCGCCCTGGATATCGCTTACCAGTGTTCACCGGATCATCCGTACGTAAAGGAGCATCCGGAGTGGTTCCGCCGCCGGCCGGACGGCAGCGTGCAATATGCCGAAAATCCCCCAAAGAAATATCAAGACATCTATCCCTTCGATTTCGAGTGCGAATCCTGGCAGGAGCTGTGGCGCGAGCTGAAAAGTGTCATGGAGTTCTGGGTCGAACAAGGCGTACAGATTTTCCGAGTGGACAACCCGCACACCAAGCCGTTTCCGTTTTGGGAGTGGGTGATTGCCGAGATCAAGCGTGACCATCCCGACGTGCTTTTCCTGGCGGAGGCTTTTACCCGGCCCAAGGTAATGCATCGCTTGGCCAAGCTCGGCTTCACTTGCTCTTATACCTATTTCACATGGCGCAACACCAAGCACGAGCTCACCGAATACTTCACCGAGCTCACTCAATCCGAGGGGCGTGAGTATTTTCGCCCACACGTATGGCCTAACACGCCCGACATCCTCAATGAATACCTTCAGTTTGGGGGCCGGCCGGCATTCATGATACGCCTGGTGTTGGCGGGGACGCTGTCGGCGAATTACGGCATATACGGCCCGGCGTACGAGCTATTTGAAGGCCGTGCGCGCGAGCCCGGCAGCGAGGAATATCTGGATTCAGAAAAATACCAATTGCGGCGCTGGAACCTGGATCGTCCCGACAGCCTGCGCGATTTCATCACGCGCGTGAACCGCATTCGCCATGAGAATCCGGCATTGCAGAGCGACCGGGGGCTGCAGTTCCATCTTGTCGATAATGACAAGCTGATTTGTTACAGCAAGACCACCGAGGAATTGGACGACATCATCTTGGTGGTCGTTAACCTCGATCCGCATCACCGGCAATCGGGCTGGGTCGAACTCCCGCTCGATACACTGCGTCTGCCGAGCGAGCAACCGTACCAGGTGCATGACTTGCTGACGGGGGGGCGCTACATATGGAACGGTGTTCGCAATTATGTCGAACTCGACCCGCAAAACGTGCCGGCGCATGTTTTCCGCCTGCGCCGCCGCGTGCACACTGAACAAGATTTTGACTACTACATGTAAAGCGCATGACCAGTGAACGCCGCCACGAAATCCTCATTGACGATCCGCTCTGGTACAAGGATGCCGTCATTTATGAGATTCACGTCAAGGCATTTTGCGACAGCAATAATGACGGTATCGGTGACTTTGCGGGACTGACCTCAAAGCTCGATTATTTGCAGCAACTGGGTGTTAACACGCTGTGGATCCTGCCGTTTTATCCATCGCCCATGCGCGACGATGGTTATGACATTTCCGACTACCGGAATATCCATCCTGACTACGGCACGCGCAAGGATTTTCAGGTCTTCGTGAAGGCGGCGCACGAGCGTGGTCTACGGGTCATCACCGAACTCGTCATTAACCACACATCCGACCAGCACCCGTGGTTCCAGGCGGCGCGCAAGGCGCCACCCGGTTCGCCAAAACGTAATTTCTATGTATGGAGCGATACTGCGAAAAAATACCAGGACACGCGCATCATTTTCTCCGACACCGAAAAATCTAACTGGGCCTGGGACGAAACGGCCAAGGCCTATTATTGGCATCGCTTTTTCTCACATCAACCGGATCTGAACCACAACAATCCCCAGGTGGTGAAAGCAGTCACCAAGGTCATGGAATTCTGGCTGGATCAGGGCGTGGACGGGCTGCGGCTCGACGCGATTCCCTACCTGTGCGTGCGCGAGGGCACCAACAACGAAAACTTGCCCGAAACCCACGCCGTCATCAAGCAGATGCGATCCGTGATCGACAATCATTATAAGAACCGCATGTTCCTGGCCGAAGCCAATCAGTGGCCGGAGGACGTGCGTGACTATTTTGGTTCCGGTGACGAGTGTCACATGGCCTACCACTTTCCCCTGATGCCACGCATGTACATGGCCATCGGTCAAGAGGACCGTCATCCCATCGTGGAAATCATGCACCAGACGCCGGAGATACCTGAAAACTGCCAGTGGGCGATTTTTCTGCGCAATCATGACGAGCTTACGCTCGAAATGGTGACAAACAAGGAGCGCGATTACATGTACCGCATGTACGCCGCCGACCCCCGCTCGCGTCTGAATCTCGGCATCCGCCGCCGTCTGGCACCACTCATGGACAACGATTTCGAAAAAATTCGGCTCATGAACAGTCTGCTATTGTCGATGCCGGGTTCTCCTATTCTTTATTATGGTGATGAAATCGGCATGGGGGACAATATCTATCTGGGTGATCGCAATGGTGTACGCACGCCCATGCAGTGGAGCCCCGACCGTAACGCCGGTTTCTCTCATGCCGATCCACAGCGTCTGTTCCTTCCCCCCATCATGGATCCGGTATACGGTTTTGAGGCCGTGAACGTGGAGGCGCAGTCGCGCGATCCATCTTCATTGCTTAATTGGATGAAGCGTTTGCTCAGCGTACGCAAGAGTCACAAGGCCTTCGGTCGCGGGGCCTTGCACTTTCTCAAACCGGGAAATCGAAAAATCCTGGCATACCTGCGCGAGTATGAAAACGAAACCATTCTGTGCGTGGCCAATCTGGCACGCTCGGCGCAACCGGTGGAGCTCGATCTGGGCAAGTATAAAGGCTGCGTACCCGTGGAAATGATGGGTCGCACGGCGTTCCCTCCAATCGGCGAACTCCCGTATTTGCTCACCCTGCATGGTCATGGTTTTTACTGGTTCCGACTTGCCAAGGGTGAGGAGGTACCGTCCTGGCACGAGGAGCGTCTGCCACGAGAAGAACTGCCGTTGCTGGTGCTGTTCGATGGCTGGAGCAGCTTCTTCCGTGAGCGCGTGGTGCCCTGGCGGATTGGCATGGCCGATAAGGTCCGCGCCCAGCTAGAAAACAATGCCTTGCCCCACTTTATGGCGGCGCAGCGCTGGTTCGCCGCCAAGGGCGAGCCGATGGCGCGTGCCGCATTGATCGAACATGTTATCTGGGAGCAGGATTCCACAAGCTGGTTTATATCGCTTTACCGTATTGAAGGCGGCGCTGGCGATCAATCTATCTATTTCTTGCCGCTGTCGCTGGTCTGGGAGCACGAACCAGAAGAGCGCCAGCGAGGATTGTTACCAGTGAGCGTGGCGCGGGTACGACAGCAGGCGCGCATCGGCATCATGGGCGATGCCCTGGCAGATGAAATGTTTTGCCGCGCCATGGTGGGAGCCATCGGGGCCGGACGTGAGCTGGCCGGCACGGCTGGGACGATCCGTTTCGTACCCACGAAAGCCTTCCGCGAGTTGGCCGGCGATGACATTAACGAACTGACGGTTCGCCCATCCACTGCGCAAGGCAGCAACACCGCTATCGTTATCGGCGGTCGCCTGTTTCTCAAGGCGTTCCGTCGTTTGCAATCCGGGGAGAGCCCGGAAGTAGAGGTCGGCCGCTTCCTGACCGAGGTTGCGCATTTTCAAAACGTCGTGCCGGTCGCAGGCGCCGTGGAATACGTGGCCAATGATGGCGGTTTGATGACCCTGGCTGTCCTTCAGGGATATGTCGAGAACCAGGGCGATGGCTGGACCTACACGCTGAATTACCTGGAACGTTTCCTTGAGGAGCATCGGGGCTCTGCCGAGCCATCTGTATCGCCGATCGAGGTGCACGGGGGTTTTCTGAATCTAATACAGGTGCTCGGTCAGCGAACGGGCGAATTACACCGGGCCCTGGCCAAGTCCACGGGTGACCCGGCTTTCGATCCTGAACCCGTCGGCAAACGTGATATAGCAGATTGGAAACATCGCTTGCGTGAAGAGGCAGACGCCACGCTCGAACTGCTTGAGCAGCGCCTCGATTCGCTTACCGAAGATGTGCGGGTGATGGCAGCGTCGCTCATCGAGCGGCGCAAAATCGTTCATCACTGGATCGAGGAATTCGTCCCCGAGGGTCTGGAGTCCCTGAAAATCCGCTATCACGGAGATTATCATCTCGGCCAGGTGCTACTGCGACAGAACG
>DATCZH010000191.1:0-4216 GCA_036526015.1 Sulfuricaulis sp. | reverse complement strand
CTGATCGAGGGGCGCAAGGGCGAACACCTGCATATCCTGGAACGGCTGCGCGCGCAGGGCTATATCCGGGCACGTATCGATGGCGTGGTCACCTCGCTGGACGAAGCGCCGACGCTGAAAAAGAATTTCAAGCATACCATCGAGGTGGTGGTGGACCGCGTCGTGGTGCGAAAAGGACAGGAGCAACGCCTGGCCGAGTCCTTCGAAACGGCGGTCAACCTTGGTGAGGGCCTTGTGCGGGTGGTCGTGCTGGACGAGACCGGGAGCGGTACGCAGGAAATTGTCTTCTCAGCGCGCTACGCCTGCCCACATTGTGGATACAGCTTGACCGAGCTTGAGCCGAGGTTATTTTCCTTCAACAACCCGGCCGGCGCCTGTCCGGATTGCGACGGTCTCGGGATGCGCCAGTTCTTCGATCCCGCGCGCGTGGTGAGTGATGCCACCCTGTCGTTGCCGGCCGGCGCCATTCGCGGCTGGGATCAACGCAATGCCTTTTACTTCCACATGCTGGAGTCGCTGGCAAAACATTACCGCTTCCATCTCGACACGCCGTTTGAGGATCTTCCGAAAAAAGTGAGGGAAGTCATTCTGCATGGCAGCGGGGATGAAATGATTGCCTTTACCTATTTTGGCGACCAGGGTCGGCGTGCCAAGCGCAAACACGCCTTCGAAGGTGTTATCCCCAACTTCGAACGTCGCTATCGCGAAACCGAATCCAACGCGGTGCGCGAGGAACTGGCGAAATATCTCAGCCAGCAGCCCTGTGAAACCTGCGAAGGATCACGCCTGAAACGCGAGGCGCGGCACGTGTTTGTGGAGGGAAAGGCGCTGCACGAAATTACTCGGCTGCCCGTTGCCACAGCGCTTGTTTTCTTCCAGGGACTTCGTCTGTCGGGAAGCCGTGGTGAGATAGCTTCCAAGATCGTCAAGGAGGTTTCCAGTCGCCTGGGATTTCTGGTGAGTGTCGGGCTTGATTACCTGACGCTTGCGCGCTCGGCCGAGACGCTTTCCGGTGGCGAGGCGCAGCGCATACGGCTGGCCTCACAGATCGGCGCCGGGTTGGTCGGCGTCCTGTACGTGCTGGACGAACCGTCGATTGGACTTCATCAGCGCGATAACGCGCGCCTGCTCGACACTTTGCGGCATTTGCGCGATCTGGGCAATACCGTGATCGTCGTGGAGCACGATGAGGAGGCTATCCGCGCCGCGGACTTTGTGCTCGACATCGGACCGGGCGCGGGTGTCCACGGCGGCGAAGTGGTGGCCCGGGGAACGCCGGAAGATATCATCCGGCATCCGGCGTCGATTACCGGCGCCTATCTGCGCGGCGAGCGTAAAATCGCCGTACCGGCCGCACGCACACCACCCGATTCCACGCGCCTGCTCGTGATACGCGGCGCCACTGGCAACAACCTTAAAAATGTCGAGGCGTCGATTCCGGTAGGACTCCTCACTTGCGTGACCGGTGTCTCCGGTTCCGGCAAGTCTACACTCATCAACGACACACTGTATGCTTCGGTTGCCAAGCACCTCTACGGTTCCGTGCTCGAACCCGCTCCCTGTCGTGCCATCGAAGGTCTCGAACAGTTCGACAAGGTTGTGGACATCGATCAGTCGCCCATTGGACGCACCCCACGTTCCAACCCCGCAACCTATACCGGGTTGTTCACGCCCATCCGCGAGCTGTTCGCCGCTACCCCCATGGCACGCGAACGTGGCTACGCACCCGGGCGGTTCTCATTCAACGTCCGCGGTGGTCGCTGCGAGGCCTGCCAGGGTGACGGCCTGATCAAGGTGGAAATGCATTTTTTGCCGGACATATACGTGCCTTGCGACGTGTGCCACGGCAAACGTTACAACCGCGAGACGCTCGATATCCGCTACAAGGACAAGACCATCGATGAGGTGCTGGGCATGACCGTGGAGACGGCGGCAGAGTTTTTCAGCGCCATTCCACCTGTCAGCAACAAGCTGCGCACACTGCTCGATGTTGGCCTGTCCTACATTACGCTGGGGCAAAGCGCGACCACGCTGTCTGGCGGCGAGGCCCAGCGTATCAAGCTGGCGCGCGAACTTTCCAAGCGTGACACCGGAAGGACTTTATATATCCTGGATGAACCTACCACTGGACTGCATTTCCACGACATTCAGCAGCTCCTCGCAGTGCTGAACCGCCTGCGCGATCATGGCAACACGGTAGTGGTAATTGAACACAATCTCGACGTGATTAAGACGGCGGATTGGATTATCGACCTCGGTCCCGAAGGCGGCGATGGCGGTGGAAGGATTCTGGCCACCGGGACTCCCGAGGAAGTCGCCATGCTGCCGGACTCTCATACCGGGGAATTCCTGAAACAAGTGCTCACGCGAACCGAGGCGCGTCGGCAGCGCGCCGGTTAAATCAACCGCCCATTCCTCCGGCGTGAGTGCGCACCGAATTCCATTCCTGCTCAGGCAACCGCAGGACCTGGTGGAGTGGCTTGGGCGAATCAATGCCATGACCCTGCGCGTGGTCGACACCAATCTCGCATAACTTATCAATCAATAGTGGACTTTCCACCGATTCCGCGATCGTGATGAGCCCCATGACGTGACCGACCTGATTGATGGCTTCTACCATCGCCCGGTGCAGGGGATCCTCGAGCATGCCTTCGATGAAATCACCGGCAATCTTGAGATAATCCACGCTCAAGCTCTTGAGATAGCCAAACGAGGAAAGTCCCGAACCGAAATCGTCGAGTGCGAAACGGCAGCCCAAGTGTTTAAAGCGCGCAATAAAATCACGCGCACGCGTCAGGTTGGCGATGGCGGCGGTCTCGGTGATCTCGAAACAGATGCTCTGTGGATCGACACGGTACTGCACGAACTGCTGCATGACAAAATCCAGGAACTGTTCGTCACCCAGAGATTGGCCGGAGAGATTGATGGCAAACAGTGACCCGCCGTCCTTCTCTTGCCTGCCGATCTGCGACTGGTATTTCTCCAGCATCGGGAAAACCGTGCGGATCACCCAGCGATCGAGAGACGGCATCAAGTGGTAACGCTCGGCCGCCGGGATGAAGGCCGCCGGCAGTACAAGGTCCTCGTCCTGGACACGTACCAGGATTTCGTGAAAAGTCCCGGGATGCTTTGTCCCGTCATGCAACGGTACGATGGCCTGGCAATAGAGACCAAAGCTGTTGTTTTCCAGTCCCTCGCGTAGTCGGTGCACCCATTGCATTTCGCCGCGGCGCTCGGCAAATGCCCGATCGTCCGGCTGATAAATGTGCAACCGATTACGGCCACGGTCCTTGGCGATATAACAGGCCGAATCGGCGGCGCTAAGAACTTCAGTCAAACCGCCGCTGTCGCGCGTGATTGGAACCAGGCCGATGGATACGCCTATTTCGAACGCCCGTTTCTCCCACATGAATCGGAAATCTTTGACGGACTGACGCAGCAGATCAGCGATCTGCTCGGCCTTATCGATCGAACAGTCATCGAGAATAACACCGAACTCATCGCCCCCGAGGCGCGCCAGCATGTCACTTGCACGAATTTCCTTCTGCAAGTGGTTCGCCAGTTGCTGGAGCAACTCATCCCCCGCGACATGTCCGCAGGTGTCGTTCACGATCTTGAACTGATCAAGATCAAGGTAAAGCAACGCATGCGAGCGCTTTCCAGCGCGCGCACTGTTCAGCACGTGCTGCAGGCGCGATTCGAATTCGCGCCGGTTGAGGAGCCCCGTGAGTGGATCGCGCGAGGCGAGAAAGGCCATGTGTCGCGCCATGCTCTGGATTTCCGTCACGTCATGGAATACCACCACCGCGCCCAAGATCGCCCCATCCCGGTCGCGGATCGGCGCGGCCGAATCCTGTATCTCGATCTTGCCACCCTCTTGGCTCATCAGCAGATGATGGCTGTCGTGGCGGATGGTACGGCCTTCCTGGAGACAGTAATGAATCGGGTATTCTTCGAGACGATTCGATTCCTCGTCAAAAATCTTGAAGACCTCGCTCAACGGTTTCCCATGCGCTTCAACACCTTTCCATTCTGTGAACTGTTCTGCCACCGGATTCATGTACACGATGCGTCCGGTGGCATCGGTGGTGATGACCCCGTCGCCGATGGACTCGAGTGTCACCTGGGCGCGTACCTTTTCGAGAAACAACGCGTCCTCGGCGAGCTTCTTCTCCCGATCACGCGCTTCCTGCAAGGCCGCTGCCATGGCATTGAT
>DATCZH010000190.1:0-20844 GCA_036526015.1 Sulfuricaulis sp. | reverse complement strand
CCACCATGCTCGCCATGAAACGCGCGGTGGCATCTCTTCCCTTTGCTCCCGGCCTGGTCAAGATAGACGGCAACCGCGCGCCGCAAATAAATTATCCGGTTCAGACGATCATCCGCGGTGATGCCAGCGTGCCGGCCATTTCCGCTGCCTCCATCATGGCCAAGGTCGCACGCGATGCCGAGATGATTGAATGGGACAGGATATACCCGGGCTATGGTTTCTCGGTTCACAAAGGCTATCCTACCCGGGCCCACATTGAAGCGTTAACCAGGCAGGGAGTCAGCCCCATTCATCGACGCAGTTTTGGGCCCGTTCGGGAGGTGTTGGCAACTACCCGTTCAGCCTTTCTTTGATGCGAACAGAGGTGTTTGTTCGAGAACCTGATTGTCGGTTAATTTAAATAAACAGACAAACGTCGGATTTTGCCGCTATTGGCAGGAAAGAGGCCGCGCCGACGTAATCCTTTACCTCCGGGATAAATTCATCCTTGGAAAATCCGAATACATCTACGGTCATCTGGCAAGCGATGAGTTTGACGTCAGCTTCAATACAGAGGTCACGCAGCTCGGGAATGCTGGCTACGCCTTTATTACTGAACGTTTTTTTCATCAACATCGTGGCCATCTTTTCGAATCCCGGGATGCCAGCCATGATGAAGTTCGGCATGGGCCAGACGAAATTCTGAAACCACTTTGGTCCAAATGGCATCTTCATGGGCATGGCCGGATTACCGAGTGGACTGACTTCCGCCCCAAGATCCTTTTTCAAGAGCAAGAGACCATAAAAAGTGAAGAAAAGGGACACATCCCATCCCAAAGCCGATCCCGTGGAAGCAAGAATGAACGGGGGATAAGCCCAGTCCAACGTACCCTTGGTGGCGATGATCGCCATACTCGGTGTCTTGTTGGCTTCGATTTCCTGCAGTTTCTTGGGTAAAACCTTGTCGAGGTGTTTGCTGATTAACTCCTCGATACTGGCTTCTTGCTTCGTGGTAGACATATCGTGTCCTCAAAACATGATGACGCGTAGCGAAAAGAGTTCATGATGCTGGATCCGCCCGCAGCAGGAACGTGTGTTTTACCTCTCGTAGCCTTAAGAGAGTGATGGCTATCTGAGTATTAGTTATTAGTAATTTAGATAAAAAAGAGTGCGCTAATATGCTGAGGCTGGTATTAATAGTCAAGCATGGAGATTTACCGACCTCTTAGAGAAAGATGGCACAGCTTGGATAGTGCCATCAATTTCATGTCTTTAGGATATCGGGGTATCATATTGAAAGATTTATCGAATTATGTCTTATCCTGAATGGACGGCCCTAAGTAATTCAAGGTTCAAGGGGGGAATGTATTATTTTTCACACACGAAATTCTGTGGCGGGAGTATGCCGGATTACCTGTTTTCGTTGGGAAATCCCCTACAATTTGGCAATGTCGATCCCAGCGAGAGGGGAGTTTCAAATACCTGGTTCGCTTTCCAGTGGACATAGGCTGCTGACCGAGAATGACTGAGAAAACGATACTGGTAACAGGTGGTGCGGGATTCATTGGTTCGAATTTCGTCCTGAACTGGATCAGCCAGGAAGGTTCTCCGGTAGTTAATCTGGATAAACTGACTTACGCCGGCAATTTCGGGAACCTTGCTAGCCTAAAAAACGACAAGAGGCATATCTTTGTAAAAGGGGATATCAACGATCGGACGTTGGTCCGGGAACTGCTGAAGCGCCACCGCCCATGGGCGATCGTGAACTTTGCGGCGGAAAGCCATGTCGACCGTTCCATTCATGGGCCTGAAGATTTCATCCAAACCAATGTAAACGGGACCTTTCATCTGCTCCAGGAAACCCGGGCCTATTTGGAAGCGCTTGAGGAAAAAGAAAAAAATGCCTTCCGGTTTCTGCAAATATCAACGGATGAAGTCTATGGTTCGCTGGGCCCGGACGATGCCCCATTCACGGAATCAAGCCCGTATGCACCAAACAGTCCTTATTCCGCCTCCAAAGCCGCCTCGGATCACCTGATCCGCGCTTTTCATCATACCTACGGCCTGTACACGTTGACATCCAACTGTTCCAACAATTACGGACCCTACCAATTTCCGGAAAAACTCGTGCCATTGATAATCCTGAATGCACTGAACCAAAAGCCCCTGCCGGTCTACGGAGACGGTCTCAATGTCCGTGACTGGCTGTACGTGCAGGACCACTGTGAAGCATTGCGAACCATATTGGCAGGAGGGAAACCGGGCGAGGTCTATAACATTGGCGGGGGCAACGAGCAAAAGAATATTGATGTGGTGCAAACGATTTGCTCCCTGCTTGACGAATTACGACCTGTTCCAGGGCAGAAATACGCCGCGCTCATCAGTTTTGTTAAGGATCGACCGGGGCACGACCGTCGATATGCGATTGATGCGCGCAAGATAGGCCGAGAACTCAATTGGAAACCGGCAGAGAGCTTCGCAACGGGAATCCGCAAAACTGTGCAATGGTATCTCGATAACATGGAGTGGGTAAAAAGCATAACCAGCGGTGATTACCATCGGTGGCTGGAAACAAATTACGGTAACCGGGGGACGGCATGAAGGGAATCATTCTAGCGGGGGGGGCGGGAACGCGGCTCTATCCGGTGACGCAGGCTGTTTCCAAGCAGTTATTGCCGGTCTATGACAAGCCGATGATCTATTACCCCCTGTCCACGCTGATGCTCGCGGGTATCAGGGATATTCTGGTCATTTCGACACCCCAGGATATCGCCCAGTTCGAGCACCTGTTGCGGGACGGCAAGGAATGGGGACTGAATATTTCCTACGCGGTGCAACCCCGGCCCGAGGGTATTGCCCAGGCATTCATCATCGGTGAGTCATTTATCGGTACAGCTTCTTGTGCATTGATACTGGGCGATAACATTTATTACGGTCACGAGTTGACTTCCGATCTGCAGACCTCGGCGCATAAAAATACGGGGGCCACCGTCTTTGCCTATCCCGTGCAGGATCCCGAACGTTATGGTGTTGTGCAGTTCGATGCCTCGAAAAAAGCGTTGTCCATTGAAGAAAAACCAAAGCAACCCAAATCCCGTTATGCGGTGACCGGTCTCTACTTTTACGATAACCAAGTGACCAGCATCGTAAAGTTGCTCAAGCCCTCCGACCGCGGAGAGCTGGAAATCACTGATATAAATAAAATCTATCTAGAACAGGGACTTCTGGAAGTTATAGTCATGGGACGTGGTATCGCCTGGCTAGACACGGGTACACATGAATCTCTGCTTGAAGCATCGCTCTTTATCGAAACCATCGAGAAGCGGCAGGGACTGAAAATTGCCTGCCCGGAGGAAATTGCCTACCGCATGAATTACATTACGGCGGAGCAACTGGAAAAATTGGCCGGTCGCATCAACCAGAATAATTACGGCCGATATCTGCTCGATATATTGCGGGAACGGGTTTTCTGATGAATGTCGTTCGGACCGATATCCCGGAAGTGCTTATCGTGGAACCGAAACTTTACACGGATGCACGCGGTTTTTTCTTCGAAAGCTTCAACAAGAAAGCCTTGCAGGCGGCGGGTATTGCAGGCGATTTTGTACAGGATAATCACTCGCATTCGGAGAAAAACGTGCTGCGCGGTCTGCATTATCAGATCAGGCAACCGCAGGGCAAACTGGTGCGAGTGGTAGCTGGTGAGATATACGATGTGGCGGTGGACATTCGCCGGCGCTCACCAACGTTTGGCAAATGGGTTGGAATGTCTCTGTCGGCGGAAAACAGGCAAATAATATGGATACCGCCGGGATTCGCCCATGGTTTCCTGGTTGTATCGGAGTTTGCCGAGGTTCTCTATAAGACGACCGATTATTGGGCGCCGCAATTCGAGCGCACCATCGCATGGAACGACAGTCAATTGGGGATTGCCTGGCCGACGGCAGGGGAACCGCAGCTATCCATTAAAGACAGGGCAGGAACGACATTCAGCGCGGCGGAGATATTTGAGTGACAACAATTCTGCTGACCGGGAAAAACGGCCAGTTAGGGTGGGAGTTGCATCGAACACTTGTCCCTATCGGCGAAGTCGAGGTTCTGAATCGGGATGAGATGGATCTGGCCAACCCGGATTCCATCAGAAATGGAATCAGACGCGTCCAGCCAGATCTTATCGTCAATGCCGCCGCCTTTACTGCCGTCGATCAGGCGGAATCAGAGCCCCAGCTGGCCATGGCCATCAATGGCCTTGCGCCAGGTATTCTGGCGGAAGAAGCCAAACGGCTCAATGCCGGCATTATTCATTTCTCCACGGATTACGTATTTGACGGCACAGCGAATCGCCCCTACCGCGAAGACGACACACCCAACCCCCTCAATGTCTATGGAAAGACGAAACTGGCCGGTGAGCGAGCCATCCTGGCAATGGGAGTGCCGCACATCATATTAAGAACAAGCTGGCTCTATTCCGCCCGCGGCAGGAATTTTCTGCTGACCATTCTCAGGCTTGCAGGTGAAAAAAGAGAACTGAAAATCGTTGATGACCAGGTCGGCGCGCCAACCTGGAGCCGTCTGTTGGCTGAAATCACCTCTCATATTGTGATGCGGTCAATTTCATCCCGATCCCGCCCTGTTGTTCAGATGACAGAAACCAGCGGCATCTACCATGCAGTTTCCGCCGGATCAACGTCTTGGTACGGCTTTGCCAAAAAAATACTGGAAATCGCGCATGATCATGCCTTGTTAGAAATGCCGAAATTAATTCCCATAACATCTTCCGATTATCCCTTGCCGGCGGCACGACCGCGGAACTCCTGTCTGTCAAATGAAAAAATCACACGTAGCTTTGGATTGGTCATTCCTTCCTGGGAAGAGTCCCTAACGTTGTGTCTACAGGAAATGTACGGTAAACAGGTGGCATAAATGTCACTCAAGCTAAGCCTGTTCCGCATATTCACGATTGGCTGGATGACGTTGATCTTTACTTTGTCATCCCAACCTTCGTTTCCGGCGGTATCCCTGTTTTCCGGGGCAGACCTTCTGGCACATGCCGTGATCTACGGCATTCTGGGGTGGTTGCTGGCGCGTTCGCTGGTACCGGCGCAAGTCACCACCTGGGGACGGGTATTGCTAATCACCATGCTTGTCGTTGCCTACGGGATTACAGATGAATACCATCAGGCTTTCGTCCCAAACCGTGATGCCAGTGTCTGGGATGTCTTGGCGGATGGTCTCGGTGGATTTCTTGCCGCCGTATGGCTTTTCTGGCGGGAGCGACAGACAGTCACGGATTCGCGCATTCTATCCGCGGTGAAAGAATGCGAGCGTTGATTTCTTATTGCCGCCCATGCCTCGGAGATAGGCAATCAATAATGATCGATCATCCATTTCTAGTTGGATGCAAGCATTGGAGGCAGGCGAGTATTTATGTTTAATGTACGTTTGCCACCACCTTCATCATGTCCGAGCATTCTTAGCAGGGATTCAAGCTCACCGACGCGGGCGCGTGGCAAGGCAAAGCCGCTTATCTGTAGCTGCCCCGTACGGAGTTGCCACTGTCCCTGTCCCGTCAACTCAAGATCACCGCGAAGAGTGGTGAGCTTGAGATTGGCGATCTTGTCCACAGCCGTGATATCCAGGCGGAAATCTCCAAGAGGCTGAACACTGGAAAGGCCGCTGCCAGCGTTCAACCATTCCAGCATCGCGGCGCCCCTCATTGTTCCTGCTGCCACCAGCAGTCCCGTCGTGTTGATTTTGATGCTTCCCTGCGGGCTGATCAGCGATAGCGGTGCGTGCAGTTGACCCAGAAAAGCTGCGGGGAATTCTATATCGGTATCCAGGAGCTTGAAGCTGGCCTTCGTGAGCTGCAACGTAGTCGTTATTCTTTTATCCTGTTGATTAGTCTGCAAGGTCACCTGAACGAGTCCGGTAAGCAGCCAGAAAGGGTTGATTTGCCACTTGGCCTGGCCGAGATCATGCGGTGTTGTTGATGGGTAATAGACGATCAAGCGTCCCTTCCCGTTCCACAAACTCCCGGCGAAGGGATCGATTTGCACGCTGCCCTGAGTGTAACGATTCAGCCCCCAGGCAAACCACGATGCTGGCAGTTCAATGATGAGAAAGAGAAGATAAAAAATAAAACCGAATATGCTATATAGCAGCCAGCGCCTTTTACTCATCCACCCGCACCCCGAAGGACAAGTCGCGCGTTCACGACACCGGCTGCCGGCTGCGCCTCGAATGTGGCTTTTTCTAGGCGCACACCACCCTGTGTCTGAAGGCTGGTGAGCCAGCTGATCAGCGCATTGAAGTGTACGCCATCGAGAGACAAGCGTGCGCCATTGACACCGTCCGGTTCCATGCGAACGATTCGACCTCGAATGCCATTGGCGGTGGCGGACTGCTCCAGGTTAGCGAGTAGATTGCCACCGGAAACCGGAACGCGTCCGCTGGCACGCAGTTGTTTGATTTCCATGGCCTGCACCCTCATCTGGGCCAGTTGTACTTTTCCCTTTGGCACAGACAAACGCAGTTTGGAAAGTTCAGCCTGCATCGGCACCCACAAGGAAAGATAAAGAACCAATAACAGTCCGATGCCTCCACTGATTAGCAACCAGCGATCACGCGGAGGCAGTCCGCGCAAACGATCCAACGAAATCCAGCTTAGGAGTTGCTTCATCATGTGCCCGCCCGTCCGGTTCGACTCAGGCGCAAACGGCCCTCGATACCCGAGGGGGTGCTGTTAGCCCCGACGACTTCTACCGACATGCCGCGCGCTACAAAGGCAGTTTTTATTGTTTCCATGGTCTGGAAATCAGGCAAAGTGAAATCAATAGTTAATCGGGATTCACCGTACTGAATACCGCGCAGTACTATCTGCGGATGGGCTTGAACTACCGGCGCGATGCTCCCCAGCAGTGGAAGGGCATCGGCCTGACCGGTCTTTCCGCTTTTCCCCTGCAGATCGCTGAGCAGCCGTTGCATTTGCAGTGCCGGATCCTGCACGACTTGGGCGTCCGGAAAAGTACTGCGAAACACCTGGGTCATCTCCAACCGCAATTTCTCTTGGGTATTTTTCAGACTCCACCATTCCCAGGCACTGAATCCGAGACTGCCGACCATCCAGATTCCCAGCATGATGGCAGCCGGACGCAAACCGGGCAGCATTTCCTGTAATTGATGGGAAGGCGCGAAGCTTCCCTGTAGAAGATTAAGTGCCGGCACGGATTCATGGTATCCCGTCCAGAAATCATGCTTCTGGATATTCAGGGGCAATTTGAGCTGAGTAGTCCAGGAATCAGGCACAAAGCCGGAAGGGGGATGAATGATTGTCAGCCCCGACGGGGCACTGGGTTTATCCTGGGCTTCACGCAAGCACATTTCCAACAACGGTGGTGGCACACCGCCGGTACCGGCCGCGGAGGTAAAGCCGGAAGCCATGCCGGTGCGAACCCAAATATCGTTTCCGTGAAAGGTCGCCGACCAGGTTCCGGGTTCGATCGGTATCGCGAGTAGCGCGGGACAGAATCCGGTCGGGCGCAGCCCAGCTTCGTTCAATTGCGCCAGCCAGGCCTGCATGCGTTCCTTGGCCGTGACCGCCACGGCGAGGCTCCCGTCTTCAAGAATCCGGTAGGAAAAATGCAGTTGTTCCGGCTCCCCGATAAGCTGATCTTCGAGCGCATACGGAAGGGCCTGCTGGATTTTGGCTCGTGAGCGCGTCGGTAGGGTCACGCGCGTCAGTAGGGAGTCGGATGGCGGCGTCCAAACATGCACACGTGTCATGTTGCTCACACCAGGGATTTGGTTCAGTTCCGTTACTTGTCCGTGTGGGGCCGCGCCGGCACCATCGCGCAGGCGCCAGTGGATGGTGCCTCGGCGCTCCGGCCATCCTCGTGGAAGGAGCAACTCTAGCGTGCCTGCCTGGCGAGAGAAAGTTTTCTGCAACCCCTGCCACCATGGGGCGGCGGATAGCTTGCGCGATTTGAAGGCCATATGCGAAGTAGTCACGGAATTATTGGTTAACTGTATTTATTGTTTCCATTATAACTTCCCGCCATCCGGATTTTTCGGATTTTCTCCAACCTTTGATTCGGGGCTGACGATCCAGCCAGGGAGGCGCTGGCTGTGCCACACGGTGTGAAGCGATGCTTTGTCCGCACCCCGCTGAATCAAAGCCTGAGTCGTGCGCTGATAGCGGCCGAACAGGGTTTCAATGGTGATTTCAAAATAACTGCTTTTGACCCCCATGTGAACCGGCGGAAGGGTTTTTCCTTCTGTGAGCTCCTGGAGCTTGGTGGTGAGTTTTGCTTGATCCTTATAGGGCCGTTGTTGGTACAGCTGCTCCACGACGGAGGCCGGCAGGGTATAGAACACCGCGGCCAGCACTTCCTGCGGAGCCGTGTTGACGTTGATTTCGGTGGGTTGAGGCAAGGCGGTCACCCAGGGCAGCAATTTCTCGATGTTTTCCGGTGTGAAACCGCGGATCAGTCGCAGTTCCTCCACACTTTGCAATGGTTGGTTGGCGGCGCGATACGGGGTTTTCATTTGCAAATAATCAATATCCTCCGCACCAGCAGGCCGGGCATTGCTGTCGCTGTCAATCCAGTCAATCACGGCATCTGACAGGTTTGGATCCAGCAAGAGTGTTTTGAGCAAATGCTGGAAGGTGCCAATGTCAGGTGGACTCGGTTGATTGTTGCGCACCAGATTGTTCAGATTGAATTTGCTCTGGGCATCGATGATCTGGCCCGTGACCACACCGCCTTCGACGGGAATTGGCGGGAGTTTCTTGGCCCAATCTTCTGTCAGATCGTCACTACTGCTTTCATTGGCGTCTTTGGCCAGGATGGTAATCACCCACTCCAGCGCGCCGGCGCGGACAACTTCAGCTTGGGCGCGATCCGTGAGGTTCTCGGATTGCCGTTGCCAGATCTGTTGATCGAGTCCCAGATAAGCTGCCATGGTGGCGGCGACTGCGACCACCAGCATCGCGGTGATCAACGCCAAGCCGCGCTGATGAAAAGCCGTATTGAAATTATTATCACCCATTGACCAACATCAACCTAGTGAATTCGCCCTGTCCCGTGAGTATCAGTCTGACTTCGACACCACGAGGCAGGATTTCGGAGATGCCCTCGGCTGGCCACACATCAATCCAGACACCCGCCGGGGCGAAAAAGCGAACATGAAATTCCTCGACATTCTTGAGGATCGGAGTTTCGACCGGGGCGGTTTGCGGGCCAAGATCAAGTACCGGCCAGGTGAGACGCATTAGCGTGCCGTCAACCAACCGATAGCCCACTCGCTGCAAGTCGGGGCGTGTAGTGTCCCCGAAAGAAAGCACGCCACCGCGCGTCAGTTCCACGCTCGGTGGCGCGATGGCGCGTATATCCGTCGGTTGGCCGCGAAAGGCGGGTTGCGCAAAACCAATAACATCGCGAATGGAGCGCTCACGTGCCTGTGAAAAATCATCCTCCAAGCGGGTAAAAGTGAGCGAAAGCGAACGCCAGAAATTATGCTCGGCCTCCAGACGTGCCCGGTCGTTCATCAAACGAATGAGACTTCCATATGCGATGGCGGAAATCAGTGCAAATATCCCGATGGCCACCAGCAGCTCCAGCAGCGTAAAACCTTTTTCTCTCTTCATGCGACTCAAGTGCCGGAATTGCGCAGGAAGCCCACCAGCTTCGCTTGCGAGTTCGGGCTGTCGTTATCCCGACGAACGGTGATTTCGATCCGCCGGATTCGCGGTTCGGGGGTGGTGGACACCTGCTCGCGCCAGAACCATTTCTCGCCACCGATTTCTGTATCTCCCTCCTTGGTGTCTGGGGCCGGCCAATTGCGGCGAATCCGGTGTTCGGCCAAGCGGTTTTGAGCGACCCATAACGCGATATTGTGTTCGCGCAGGGCAATCGTGGTATCCACGGCTTGGCCCATGGTGCGCAGAACGGCGACCAAGGCAATCGCCAGCACCGCCAGCGCCACCAGCACTTCCACTAAGGTAAATCCGCGGTCCGGTCGGCGCATCATGCTTTTCCCGGCTTGAGCAGGGATTGTGCCTTGATTTCCCCCGTCGACTTGCCCTCCACCTGCCAGCGTGAATCGCCACGCTTGAAGGTAATCGTGAACGGAGGAAGCTCACCAGTAGGTAGAAGAATCAGACGGGGTTTTTCGATATTTTCTTGGCCTTCGATGTTGACGGATGAAACAACGATATCGGGGGGCAAGGTTCGCTCGCGAAAAATCCCTTCATCCCCGACCGGCCTGAACTGGCGGTTATCATCCAGCGCCTGAAAATTATACCCTTGGCGTTCAACCGTAATGGCGAATATTTTTCCCTGCAGGATCGCTTCCTGTTGCGCGGTTTGTAGCAGCAAGGCCAATCGATGGGCCTCGTCACGCACAGGCGTTTCCTGATCGGGGTTCAGATTTACCGTAACCAGCCCGAGAATGATCACGATGACCAGCATCACGACCGCTACTTCGATCAACGTGAATCCCGATTGCCGGCGCGGGATAATCATTTACGTTTCAATAATCAACATTCCAGGATCCGATGTCGGCGTTGACCCCTTCACCGCCGGGTTGGCCGTCTGCCCCATAACTGAAGATGTCAATTTCACCATGTAGTCCGGGATTGAGAAATTGGTAATCGTTTTTCCACGGATCCTTGGGGAGCCGATCGAGGTAGCCGCTGCTTTTCCAGTTACGTGGAATTTCACCGGTTTCCGGTTTTTTGACGAGTGCCTGCAGGCCCTGTTCCGTTGAGGGATATACGCCGTTGTCCAGACGATAGAGCTTGAGCGCATTGTGGATGGCCTGGATGTCGCTCTTGGCGGCAATGACGCGGGCCTGATCCGGGCGGTCCATGATACGCGGCACGATCAGGGCCGCGAGAATACTGAGGATGACCACGACAACCAAGACTTCAATGAGCGTGAAGCCCTTAGTGGTGCGTGCAAACCGGGTCATGCGTTTCATAATATCCTCATTTTATCAGCTGATTCATTTCGAAAATCGGCAACAGGATCGCCAATACGATAAATAAAACGATCGCGCCCATCACCAGGATAAGCACCGGTTCCAGCAGCGCCGTCAGTGCCCGGACCCAGTTTTCCAGCTCCCGTGTCTGGGCCGTGGCGGCGCGTTCCAGCATCTGATCAAGCCTGCCGGTGGCCTCACCGCTGGCGAGGAGGTGAATCACCATGGGCGGAAAAAGCTTGGTCTTTCCCAGTGATCGGGAAAGGCTGCCGCCTTCACGCACCTGGCGCAGCGCGTTTTCCACGGCAACCCGCATGGGAAGGTTGGTCACGATCTGCACGGAAGACTGCATGGCATTGAGCAGGGGGATCCCGCTGGCCGTCAGGATACCAAGCGTGCTGGACAGGCGCGCGGCATTGGTGCCGCGCAAGAGGCGTCCCACCAGGGGGGTGCGCAGAAGAATATGGTGCCATTGAAGGCGCAAATGCGGTTCCCGCAGAGCGAGACGAAATAAGATTATTGAAGCCACCGCAATAAGCAACCACCACCAGCCACCGGCACGCAAAGAATCGCTTATTGTAATGAGGATTTGCGTGATCACCGGCAGTTTCTGCCCGGTGTTTTCGAATACCCTTGTCACCTGCGGCACAACATAGACCACGAGGCCAATGACCACCGCGGTGGCGACGAGGGTGACGAGCGCCGGATAGATGAAGGCGAGAATCACTTTCTGCTGGAGGGCCTGCCGACTCTCAGTGTAATCCGCCAACCGCTCTAGCACTTGGTCGAGCTTGCCCGACTGTTCCCCGGCATCGACCATGCTGCGAAAGATATCCGGAAAGGACTCCGGAAACTGCGCCAGGCTGCGCGCCAGCGATTGTCCCTCCAGCAGGCGCGTGCGCACGCCGGCCAGCACGGAGCGGGAGCGTGCGGATTCCGTTTGCTCGATGAGGGCGTTAAGGCATTCTTCGATAGTGAGCCCAGCATGGATGAGGGTCGCAAACTGACGCGTCAACAAAGCCAGTTCGGAACCAGGAATTCCGCGATGCAGGGATAAATGCCAGCCGCCACGCCGAGATTCAGCGCGCTGGTCGATGACTTCCACCTGCAATGGTGTCAGCCCCCTTTCGCGTAATGCCGCGCGCACCTGGCGTTCAGCATCACCCTCCATGACGCCCTTGACGGCGTGACCCATAGTATCCAGCGCCTGATATTCAAAGGCGGCCATAATTATTCGCGTGTCACGCGCAAAACTTCTTCGAGGCTGGTCACGCCCGCGCGCACCCAACGCAGGCCGTCGTCACGGATGGTACGCATGCCGCGCGTGCGTGCGTAGTCACGTAATTTTCCTTCTGAAGCCCCATCGTGAATCAGGGTGCGCAGATTGTCGTCAATGCTTAAGAGTTCGTAAATCCCGGTTCTGCCCTGATAACCCGTGTTGGCGCAGGCGGGGCAACTTCCCGGCAGGTAAATGACCCTCGATCCGGATTCGCTTCGGCCGGCATAAAGCAGTTTCATCTCGGCCACATCGGGCGCGTGTTCCCGCCGGCATACCGGACAGAGTTTGCGCACCAAGCGTTGGGCCAGTACCCCCAGCATGCTGGAGGCCACGAGAAAAGGCTCCACCCCCATGTCCACCAGGCGCGTCACAGCACCGACGGCATCATTCGTGTGCAGCGTGGCCAGCACCAGGTGGCCGGTAAGGCTTGCTTGGACGGCAATCTGCGCCGTTTCCAGATCGCGGATTTCACCGATCATTATGATGTCCGGATCCTGACGCAGAATCGATCGAAGTGCCCTGGCGAATGTCAGCTCGATCTTGGGATTCACTTGCATCTGCCCGATACCGTCGAGATCGTATTCAACTGGATCCTCGACCGTCAGGATATTGTGCTGACTGCTGTCAAGCTTGCCCAACGCCGCGTAGAGCGTCGTGGTTTTGCCTGATCCGGTAGGACCGGTAACGAGGATAATTCCGTGAGGCTGGTTGATCAGTTCAGTAAGGACTTTCAAGGTATCGTCAGACATTCCCAACCCAGTCAGGTCTAGGCGACCAGCCTGTTTGTCCAGCAGGCGCAGCACCACCCGTTCACCGTGCCCGGTGGGAACGGTGGAGACGCGTACGTCCACCGGCCGACCGGCCAGGCGCAGCGTGATTCGTCCATCCTGCGGTAACCGTTTCTCGGCGATATCGAGGCTGGCCATGATCTTGACGCGCGAGACGAGCACGCCGTGCAGCGCGCGCTGCGGTTCGACAACGTCCCGCAATACTCCATCGATGCGGTAACGCACCACGGATCGCGTCTCGAACGGTTCAATGTGTATATCGGAGGCGCCTTCGCGCACTGCCTGGGTCAGGAGAGCGTTAATCAGCCGCACGATCGGGGCATCGTCTTCGCTCTCCATCAAGTCTTTGGCCTGCGGGAGATTCTGGGTCAGCTCTGCCAGGTCCAAGTTTTCGTCCAGATCATCGACAATGTCCATGGCCTGGGACACGCCGCGTTCATAGGCGCGATTGAGCGCGGAATCGAACATGGCCGCGCTCAATTCCCGCACCTGGATGGGCTGCCCCAAGGCACGATCCAGTTCTGCCAGGACAGCGCTGGTGATGCCCGGCTTGACCCAGACCTCGATCAAACCATTTCGCTGACAGGCGCTGATCACGCCATGTCGGCGCGCAAAATGATAGGGAAGACGCTGCGTCCAAGCGGGGTCGAGTGACTGTAGGTCGGGCGCATTTTCCATGGCGGCCGTGGCTTATGTTCAGGGCGTGGTGCGGGTCGATGGCGACACGTTATCCGTGATGTTGGGTGGACCAAATATTCTGTTTGGAAAAAGCTCTTCGGAATCAGCGTGGTCAGCTGAGGATGTCGGCTCGACTGGTTTGAAATCTTCCAGCTTCGGCGAGGTTTTTTTCCACACGGTTTTTTCCGTTGCCCGCATATGGTCGTAACGATCGCGGGTAAAGCCATAACTGTCGTCAGCGCCGCGTACGATAATCGGGCGTAAAAAAACCATCAAGTTGGTTTTCTTGTGTTTCTTCTCATTGGATTTAAACAGCCAGCCGAGGAGCGGAATCCGGCCGAGGAGGGGGACGGCCTGGGTATTGTCCGTAATGCTGTCCTCGATCAGCCCGCCTAACACCACGGTATGCCCGTCGTCCACGACCACCGTCGTTTCAATGGACCGTTTGTTGGTAATAAGGTCTTGCGCCCCGACCCCGACGGCACTTGCCACGTTGGAAGTTTCTTGGAAGATCTGAAGCTTGACGGTGCCACCCTCGGATATCTGGGGTTTGATCTTGAGCGTAAGACCGACATCCTTACGCTCGATGGTCTGGAATGGATTGACCACGCCGGTCGTGGTCGTGGCCTGGGAGAAACTGCCGGTGAGGAACGGGACATTCTGGCCGACGACGATTTTCGCCTCGGCATTGTCCAGCGTCAGTAAATTCGGCGTGGACATGATGTTGCCAAGGTTATTTTCCTCCAGCGCCCGCGCCAGCGCCCCAAGACCCCGGATTTGCCTTCCGTCCACGGTGATGGTTTCGCCAACGAAGCCCAAGGTCAGGCCGCCAGCACTGGCCAGTGACGTGGGATCAACGGCGGCGCTGACAATGCTGGATCCGCTGGCAGGGAAATTCGTGGCAGCGCCCAGCACGCCGCCACTTTTCTGATCACCCACAAACCATTGCACGCCAAGTTGCGTGGCCTTGTCGGTGGTGATTTCAGCGATGAGCGCTTCAATGAACACCTGCGCGCGCCGGACATCGAGTTTTTCTATTACGGCACGCAGATTATTAAACACCGCATCCTGTGCGCTGATGATAAGCGAGTTAGTGGCTTCATCAGCCTGGATTTGTGAGGACTCGACGGCGGATTTGGTGGGCGCCGGTCGGCCCGGAACCGCGGGTGTCGCGGGTGTGGCGGGATGCGAGCGGGCCTCACCCGTAAGCAAACCGCGCAGTATTTCGGCGAGTTTGGAGGCCTCGGCATTGCGCAGATATACCACGCGGGTATTGCCGGCGACTTTGGCCGGTACATCGAGCTTACTCACAAATTCACGAAGATCATTGATGGCACCCATGTTTTCCGCGCGTACCAGCAGGCTGTTGGTGCGAAGGTCGGGCAAAATCGTGACGCGATCTGCCTCACCGGCGCTTGCTTGGGCGGGATTCTGTGGCCCGGTGGTTTGTGTGACGTTGGGATAAAGACGAGTCACCATCTCAGCGATGTCTACGGCCGAGGCGTGTTTTAGGGGAATGATCGCCAATTCAGCGCCACCACGCTGGTCGATAATCTCGACGATGCGCAACAGATTACGGATGTTGTCGGCATAGTCCGTAATGATCAGGGAATTCGCCGGAGGATAAACGGATATCTGGCTGGTCGGTGCCATCAACGGACGCAGCAGAGGTACCAGTTGCGCGGCCGAACTGTACTGCACCGTAATGACGTGGGTGATGGTTTGCTCGCCGGGGCGGGGCATATCTCCGGTAGAAACATCGGCGCTCTGTTTGGCATCCGCTATTGGGACCAGCTTGATGAATCCGCTGGCACTGTCAATGGCGGTATAACCCTGTGCTTTTAGCGAAGCCAGAAATATTTGGTAAATGGCTTTCTTGGAGACCGCTTTGGTGGAGATGATTGTCAACTTGCCCTTGACGCGCGGGTCCAAAAGGAAATTCTTGCCTGTAATTTGAGAAACGGTTTTCACCACTGCCTGGATATCCGCATCCTGGAAATTAAACATCATTTCGCCCGGCCGCAGTCCCGGACCGGGTGGTGTTGCCACGTCAGCCGCCGTCAGCGCTGTCGCTGCCCTTGTCGGTTGTCTGGAAGGCGTGGGTGGTGCTCCCCTCGAGCCAGGGGGAGCAGGAGGTGGAATCGCCCGCATGGGTTGCGCATTCGTGCTTTTTACCCGTCCCTCCTCCTCGGCATGTAGTGCGAAGGGCATACTCAGCAGGATACCAATCAATATCCAGCCAAGGGTTTTTGTCTTTCTAAAGTGAGTGAAATTCATCCTGAAAATAATACTTTCTTGAAAATAGATAAAGACATGCAAATCACTTAGTTCTGTGCCAAAAGATAATTCAGAGAGACAGAATTCCCATCGCGCATGATTTCCAGATTCACCGCGTTGATGTTAGCCATCTGTTGATAGAGTTTAAGGGCGTCTTCTGCGGTGTTAATCGGCTGCCCGTTGACAGACTTGATGACATCACCCACGCGCAGCCCCAGTTTTTGGTAAAGGCTGCCTGATTGTATTTCACGAACCAGGAAACCGCCTCCGCTCGATGGAATAAGCGTTGCGTTTCTAAGAAAATCCGGTGTACGCATCTGCTCGACCAGCTTGTCGCGCGCCACCGTGTACTGATTGGGTCCTGTCTCGCGGACGAGTCCTTCGGGCAGGGTAACCACCCGGCCGATATTGGCTGAGGCCGCCACGGACGGTGGCCGTGAATTCTCCGACCCCTCGAGCAGCAGGCTTTCGAGCACGCCATTGCGATTGATCACTACCCGATCCGGATAAACCGCCTGCAAGATGGCGCTTTCCGTCACGGCCTGACCGACTGCAAAGGGCTCCTGCGACTGACCATTGACGGAGATCAGCGCATAGCCTCCGGTACCCGAAGCGATTATTCCAGCAAGGATAAGATTGAGGCTACTGATGGGAAGGTTATCGAGGTGTCGGATGTTCAATTCCTGGCTGGCCTGACCAAAGAGATGAGCGGCAAGCAGGGATTGCAGGGAGAAAGCATTGGCCGGTGTCGGAGCCGGTGTGGAAGCCACGATAAGCGGTGGCGTCGACGGTTTAACGAACATCCAGGTCCATTGGGCCAGGCTCGCGGTGAGTAACAGCAGCATCCCGCCATTGAGAATTCCCGGGAGCCACTGTCTGACACGGGGATTGGTGATGACCTCGGTAATGCCCATTTATTCAGTATCAGTTGCTTGTACAACGCTGTGGAGGTATCTAGATAACATTATATCCTGACAGCCTGAAAAGCCTAATTATTCAGGCCTCGGTACTACTGCTGATTACTGCTTCCCAGGCCCAAGGATTTACGGTGAAATACGGGCGTGAGCAGGCCTTTCGTCCATTTACACGTCCATACCGAGTTTTCGCTAGCCGATGGCATCGTCCGAACGGACGATCTGGTCAAAACTGCCGTTCGTCATGGCATGCCGGCCGTGGCCATTACCGATCTCGTTAATCTTTTCGGCGTGGTCAAGTTTTACCAAGCGGCCTGTGCAGCCGGGCTGAAGCCCATCGTGGGATCGGATGTCTGGCTGGAAAACCCCGCCGATCCGCACAAACCCTATCGGTTGATTCTTTTGTGCCGGGATAACGCGGGTTACCAGCAATTGTGCCGGTTATTGACGCGCGCATACGTGGATGGCCAGCTTTCCGGAAAACCTTGTCTCAGTAAATCCTGGTTCGAGACCCCGATGGCCGGATTGATCGCGCTTTCGGGGGCACAGGATGGCGACATCGGACAGGCGCTGCTATCGAACAATGCCGCCCAGGCGGAAGAACTGGCGCGCGCCTATCAGCAATTGTTTCCCGGTGCATTTTATCTGGAATTACAGCGCACCGGCCAGCCGTTCCAGGAAGATTACAATCACGCTGCCGTGGGGTTGGCGCAGCGTTTGTCGTTGCCTGTGGTGGCAACGAATAACGTGGTGTTCCTGGAGCAAACCGATTTCGATGCTCACGAAGTCCGGGTCTGCATCCAGGATGGTCGTGTATTAACCGACGCCCGTCGCCCGCGGCGTTACGCTCCGCAGCAATATTTCCGGAGCAGCGGGGAAATGGCCGAATTATTCCAGGATATTCCCGAGGCCATCGAGAACACAGCTGAAATCGCCAGGCGCTGCAATCTTCGATTCGAGTTTGGACGCTATTATCTCCCGGCCTATCCGGTGCCCGAGGGCATGGCGATCGATGATCTGCTGCGAAAAAATTCACGCGCCGGATTGGAAGCACGACTGAGGCTCATTCCGGATGACAGGCGCGAAAGCTCCCGGAATGCTTACCTTGAGCGCCTGGAACTGGAACTGTCCACCATCACCAAGATGGGTTTCCCCGGTTACTTTCTGATCGTCGCGGATTTCATTCAGTGGGCCAAGCAAAACGGTATTCCGGTTGGTCCTGGGCGTGGCAGCGGTTCCGGTTCGCTGGTGGCCTATTGCCTCGGCATCACCGAGCTCGATCCGATCAAATACGACCTGCTGTTCGAGCGCTTCCTCAATCCTGAACGCGTTTCGCTCCCTGATTTCGACGTCGACTTTTGCATGGAGCGACGCGATGAGGTCATTGATTACGTCACCCGTCGCTATGGCGCGGACCGTGTGGCCCAGATCATCACCCACGGCACCATGGCGGCCAAGGCGGTGGTACGCGACGTTGGTCGTGTCATGGATCATCCCTACGGATACGTGGACAAGCTCGCCAAGCTTATTCCCTTTGAAGTTGGTATGACGCTCGAGCGCGCGCTCGAAATCGAACCGCAATTGGCGGAGCGTTACCAGAAGGAAGAGGATGTGCGTGACCTGCTCGATACGGCGCGCACGCTGGAAGGGATGGCGCGCAGTGCTGGCAAGCACGCTGGCGGCGTGGTGATTGCCCCCGGACCGCTCACGGATTTCATGCCGCTGTACTGTGAACAGGGGGCCAAACAGACCGTGACCGGACTTGACATGGAAGACGTCGAGAAAATCGGTCTGGTCAAATTCGATTTCCTTGGATTACGCACGCTCACGATCATCGACAAGGCCGTCAAGAGCATTAACGCGGGGCGCGTAAAGAAGGGTGAGTCACCGGTCGTTATCGAACAACTCGCCATTGATGATCCCGTGACATATGCGCTGATCAAATCCGCGCGCACCACCGCCTTGTTCCAGCTCGAATCGCGCGGCATGAAGGATCTCATTCAGCGCTTGCAGCCCGACAACTTCGAGGAAATCGTGGCGCTCGTGGCTTTGTTCCGCCCGGGCCCACTGCAGTCCGGCATGGTGGACGACTTCATCAACCGCAAACACAAGCGCACGGCGATCAAATACCTGCACCCGAGTCTCGAACCGATCTTGAAGCCGACTTACGGAGTGATCCTTTATCAGGAACAGGTCATGCAAATCGCGCAAGTGCTTTCGGGCTACACGCTCGGGAGCGCCGATCTGCTGCGTCGTGCCATGGGCAAGAAAAAGCCGGAGGAAATGGCCCAACAGCGTGAGGGCTTCGTCCATGGCGCCATGGCGCGCGGTGTCAGCGACAAGTTGGCGACGCACATCTTTGATGTCATCGAGAAATTTGCCGGCTACGGATTCAACCGTTCGCATTCGGCGGCGTACGCGCTGATCGCCTACCAGACCGCCTGGCTCAAGGCCCATTACCCGGCGGAGTTCATGGCGGCAGTGCTGTCGTCAGATATGGACAAGACCGACAAGGTTGTGACCATGATCGCCGAATGCCGCGACATGCACATTAACCTTCGCCCCCCCGATGTTAACCAATGCGAGTATCACTTTGTGCCGCTTGACCGGGAGACGATTCTCTACGGGCTCGGTGCGATCAAGGGCCTGGGGGAGGCGGCTATCAAGGCTATCCTGCAGGAGCGCAACCGGGAGGGGGAATTCAGGGACCTGTTCGACTTTTGCCAGCGCATCGACCTGCGCAAAATCAATCGGCGGGTGCTGGAGTCATTGATCAAGGCCGGTGCGCTCGACGGGCTCGGCACGCACCGGGCCGCGCTAGTCAATTCGCTAAATTCCGCGCTTGCCGCGGCCGACCAGCATACTCGCAACCGGGATGCCGGCCAGGGAGATATATTCGGGGCCACAGCCGCGCCAGAGGAAGCGCATGCGTACGAAACCGTCGGGGAGTGGAGTGATGATCAACGCCTTGAAGGAGAGAAGGAAACGCTGGGGCTATATCTCACCGGCCATCCGATTGCACGTTATGCCGAGGAACTCAAGTACATTACGGATGCCACGATTGCCGAGCTAAAACCATCGTCCGACAGCACCGTGGTGGTAGCGGGCCTGGTGGTGGCGCAGCGCACTATGCAAACGCGGCGTGGTGACCGCATGGCCTTCGTCACACTCGATGACCGTACCGGCCGACTGGAACTGGCGGTGTTTTCCGATCTTTATGCGCAGAGCCGGGAACTGCTGGCCAAGGATACGCTGCTGGTTGTCGAGGGGCAGGTCAGCGTCGATGAATATACCGGCGGATTCAAAATGTCTGCCGAGAAGCTCTATAATATTGATCAGGCCCGTTCCGCTTTCAGTGCGCGCCTGGTGATTGATGTAAATGCCGACGAGGCCGGCAATGGCTTTGTTGAAGAACTGAAGGAAATTCTCACTCCGGCGACCCAGGGGAAATGCCCGGTGTATTTGCGTTATCAGGGCCACCTGGCGGAAGCCGAAATAGTTTTGGGCGATGAATGGCGAATCAGTCCGACGAATAGCCTGCTGGAGCGTTTGTCGCGCCTGGCGGGGGAGAGCCATGTACGCCTGATCTACCGTTGATGACGGGAGAGGCCGGCGAATAACGATATGAACCAGAATTATCTCGATTTCGAACAGTCCATCGCCGATCTGGAGGCCAAGATCGAAGCCCTGCGTTATGCTGACAAGGGTGGAGCCATCAATATCAATGAGGAGATTAACAAGCTCAGCGCCAAGAGTCGCAAGCTGACGGAATCCATTTTTCATTCGCTGACGCCGTGGCAGATTTCGCAGCTGGCGCGACATCCCCTACGACCGTATACACTGGACTACATCACCCATGCCTTCACTGACTTCGAGGAGTTGCACGGTGATCGCGTCTTTGCCGATGATCATGCGATTGTCGGTGGACTGGCGCGCCTCGACAGCCGGC